>CALCUQ010000105.1 GCA_937906795.1 uncultured Bacteroidales bacterium
GTGGATGCAGTCCATTCACGAGAGTATCGACCAACTATCGGAGATTATTGATAGTATGCCAAAAGATGGTGCAGCCTTACAAAACGATGATGAGTATTTATGCGACAAGGAGGTAGCATATATGCTTAAAGTCAGCCGAAGAACATTAAGCGAATACCGAAGCAATGGAACATTGCCTTACTATGTCCTCGGTGGCAAAGTTCTGTACAAGCGAAGTGAGATTGAGCAGGCATTGAAACGGGAGTACAACGGCAAGCACCTACTTAATAGCAGCGGATAAACCTCTCTATATTTTTGGAGGGAGTGAAATTTACCGCTTGCCCTATATTCATCTACTGCAAAATAATTGTGCCCCTATGGATACAAACAAGAACAGCATACAAATGGGTTATCAATGTAAGAACCCTTTTGTATGCTGTCTGTTTATCTTCTTCTACATTTTCGTCAGTCGCTCATTTCCGTTGCCGTCTGCATTTCTGAGTACAGACATTGAAAGGGGAAAGGTTTTCGGGCTGAATACTCTCCGCAGGAGGAAGATTCAGCACGAAACGGCCAGCCGCCCGACCTTTCAACTTTCAAGGGCTATTGTACTACCTTCGCAGACGAGCAAAGGAGAGGGGCGACTGACGGAATCGGGAAACTCATAATATTGCAGATTTATGATAGACCAAATCAAGTTTTATCCTGCAATAATGAAAAATGCACCGCCCTTTTGCTCGTTCATAAAAAAGTTGCACCTTTGTTCCAAGATGAATTATACATCAATGCAAACCACGCAAGTATATAGAAAACAAACAAAGCCTAAAGAATATTTAGGCTTTGTTCTTTTATTTTCTCCAACTCATCTTTCATTTTTACTACCCATTGTTGAATCTGGGCATGGTTGGCTTTAGATCCCATTGTGTTTATCTCTCTACCCATCTCTTGAGCTATAAAACCTAGTTTCTTGCCAGGATATGGCTCATTGTTAATGGTTTCCATAAAATATTTGCAATGTTGTCTAAGTCTTACTTTTTCTTCGTTAATATCCAGCTTTTCTATATATAGGATAATTTCTTGCTCAAGGCGGTTCTGGTCTGGGGTAATTGAAAGTTCTTCTATGCGGTTTTTGATGCGCTCTCTAACGGCATCTATCCTGCTTTGCTCGTATTGCTCAACTTGTTCTACAAAAGATTCAATAAGAGCAACTCTGCTTGTTACATCTGCATATAGAACTTCACCTTCTTTTGCTCTAAACTCATTGAGATTTGCAACAGCATCAAATATTGCTTTTTCCAGTATCTCCCACACCTGGTCTGTCATCTCCTGTTTTTTTACCTCAATAACATCCGGTAATCTTAGGATTGTTTGCAATAAGGTATCACAAGAGCATTCTATACCCATATCCTTTATCTGGTTAAGATAACTGTTGTAGATTTCTGTATTTATCTGTTTGGCTTTGTCGGCAGCATTTTGCTCTATAGTTGCAAATACATCAATATTACCTCTCTGAAGTTCTTTTGCTATATATTGTCTCACCTGCATCTCTTTTTCTCTGGGAATAAGGGATGATTTGATGCTTATATCTGCATTTTTCCCGTTTAAAGAACGGATTTCTATAGTTATTTTGCTGTCGGGAAGACTACACTCAGCCTTGCCGTAGCCTGTCATTGATTTTACCATATATGTAATGTGTGCTAATTGTGGCAAAGTTAAAGTTTATAGTATCTATCACTGAGTTTTTTACTGAACGAAACAGCCTGGTTGAATTTATATTTACCCAAAGAAAATTCTATCCATTTTTTGGATAAGGTAAACTCATCAAGCATTTCACAAGCAACTGCAATATTATAGGCCGCATAGGCTGCTTTTCTGGCATTTTCGCTTTCAGTAAGGGGCATCCATAGTTTTATTGCCTCTTTCCATTTGTTTTCCAATGCAAGATTATACGGTTTCATCCATACGCTCGAGCCCTGATATGTAATCAATGTCCTCGACTGTGTTTTCCATTGTCTTGACAAAACATACGAAATGGACTCTCCTATTTTTTTTGATACTTGTGGTAAATTTGGATTGACATATATATACAAGTCTTTTGCCGTTGCGTCTAAATCAGCTTTAAAATACAATGTGTCTTTCAATCGGGAAGACAATTTAACATTACCAATCAATGCATCATAGATGGTAAATGTTATGTTATATGGCACCAGGAATGTCTTCTCATCCAGTGATATCATTCTACCTTCCTGAACTTCTCCAAATATCAGATTCTCCACAAACAACTGCATGTCTGCATTTGTTGTAAGCATAAGATTATTCATAAAAGTTGTATCAACCGCCACAGCACCAGCGTTATCAAAACCGGCAAAATCTTCTTTTGGAATTGCATAAACTTCAATAGCACCTGCTTGCATCTGTCGGTCGGCTTCTAGTCTTTCTGCCATTCCAACTGACACATTATGAAGTAGTGTACTATCTTGCAAATCTTGGGAATAAATTGAAAACACAGCCGGTGTTCTACCGCTCAGATCCAGTTCCCATACGTCTGCATTATCGTATACCTCAACATCAAAAAACTGATTTTGAGGTACACAGCCAACCAATGCTAAAGCAAATGCTATTATAAAGAAGATTATGCGCATCAATATTATTTACAAAGTTCTTTAATCTCTGCTATAATTTTACCAGCCAAATCATCTGCAGCCTGCTGCGATTTTGCCTCCGCATAAATTCTGATGATAGGCTCTGTATTTGATTTTCTCAAATGAACCCATTGTTCTGGGAAATCAATCTTTACACCATCTATATCTGTTACTTTTTCATTGCTGTATTTTTCCTTCATTGCAGCAAGTACAGCGTCAACATTTATGTCGGGAGTAAGTTCAATCTTATTCTTTGAAGCAAAGTAGTTTGGATAAGTAGCTCTCAACTCGCTTACTTTACATTGTTTTTTAGCCAAATGAGTAAGGAATAAAGCCACTCCTACCAAAGCATCTCTACCATAATGCAACTCAGGGTATATTACACCTCCATTACCCTCGCCACCTATAACTGCATTTGTTGCTTTCATTAGGGTGGTAACATTAACCTCTCCAACAGCAGAAGCATTGTATTGGCAACCATGCGAAAGTGTTACATCTTTAAGGGCTCTTGACGAACTCAAATTGGAAACTGTATTTCCAGGTGTATTTGAAAGCACATAATCTGCAACTGCTACAAGAGTATACTCCTCACCAAACATCTCACCATTTTCGCAAACCAATGCCAAACGGTCAACATCCGGATCTACAATAACTCCCAAATCTGCATTCTCAGCTTTTACCACTTTTCTTATTTCGGTAAGATTTTCTGGAATAGGCTCCGGATTATGGGCAAAATTACCTGTAGGATCACAATACAGTTTTACCACTTCCACTCCCATTCTCTCAAGCAACATAGGAATTACAATACCGCCTACAGAATTTACAGCATCTACAACTACTTTATACTTCTGTTGCTTTACAAGCTCAACATCAACCAGTGGCAGATTCAATACCGCATCTATATGCTCAACATCGTACGGATCTCTGCTTACCACTTTACCAATGCTGTCTATATCTACAAAATCAAATTCCTCTTTAAGAACACAATCAAGAATTTCTGCTCCATCTTGTGCATTAAGGAACTCACCATTTGAGTTAAGCAGTTTCAATGCATTCCATTGTTTAGGGTTATGGCTGGCTGTAATAATGATACCTCCATCTGCCTTTTTGCTTATAACAGCCATTTCAACGCCTGGAGTTGTACATAAACCAACATTTATAACATCTATTCCACAGCCTAGCAAAGTTCCCTCAACTATATCATTTACCAATTCTCCAGATAGTCTTGCATCTCTACCTACAACAACGGTAAGTCTTCTGTTTCCATTACGCTTAACAAGCCATTTTGCATATGAGGCAGCAAATTTCACAGCATCAAGTGGAGTAAGGTTATCTCCAACAGGACCTCCAATTGTACCTCTGATTCCCGAAATTGATTTTATTAGTGTCATATTATGTACTTTTAGTTGCTTTGTTTTTTATTTGTTAGTAAAAAATGGATAAAATTACATCTGCATTCCACCACATACAGATATCACCTGACCTGTAACATAACTGCTAAGGTCACTTGCAAGGAATGTAGCCACATTAGCTATATCCTCTGGAGTACCACCTCTTCTAAGTGGAATTTTTGCTGCCCAATCTTTTTTAACCTCCTCTGGAAGTTGAGCTGTCATCTCTGTAATAATAAATCCTGGAGCAATTGCATTTGCTCTCACACCTCTAGAACCCAACTCTTGTGCAATAGATTTTGCAAGGCCTATCATACCAGCTTTTGATGCAGAATAGTTACATTGGCCGGCATTACCGTGCACTCCAACTACAGAGCTCATATTTATAATTGAGCCACCTCTTTGTCTAACCATTACAGGTGTTACAGCATGAACAAAGTTAAATGCAGACTTTAGATTTACTGCAATTACAGCATCCCATTGAGCCTCTGACATTCTCATCATAAGACCATCTTTGGTAATACCAGCATTATTTACAAGAATATCCAATTTTCCAAACTCTTTAACAACTTGCTCAACAGCTGCATGGGCTTCATCAAATTTTGCAGCATTTGAAGCTATGGCAAGAACTTTTACACCATATGACTCAATCTCTTTCTTTGTATTCTCACCATTCTCATCTATCACAAGATCTGTAAAAGCAATATTTGCACCCTCTTGTGCATATTTAATTGCAATTGCTTTGCCAATTCCTCTTGCAGCTCCTGTAATAAGAGCAACTTTTCCTTCTAATAGTTTCATATTCAATTAATTTAATTATTTTCCACATCAATCAGCTCCGCCAATAAATCATATTCATTGGCAGAAATTATTTTTACTTTAGCAAATTTACCAATAAGTTTCTCTGGAGCAAATTTAGAATTGTCTGTACCAACCAAAATTTCCCCATCAACCTCCGGACTCTCTTTTTGACTTCTACAAACCAGAACACCATTTGAATAGCTGTCTATTATCACCCTCTCAATATCTCCTACTCTCTGCTGATTAATGGAATAGGAAATATCACTCTGCATCTGCATTAACTGCTCATAACGTTTCTGTTTTGTAGATTTGCGTACAGTATCTTTAAGGTTCTGTGCACCATATGTCCCCTCTTCTTCTGAATACATAAATGCACCAAGTCTGTCAAACTTGTTCTTTTGAACAAATCTGAGCAACTTTTCAAATTCCCTTTTATCTTCACCGGGATGTCCAACAATAAGTGTTGTCCTTAGAACACATCCGGGAACTTTTTCTCTGATTGCATCAATAATCTGTTGTGTCTGCTTACCATCAATAGATCTGCGCATCAGATCCAACACTTTAGTAGATGAGTGCTGTAATGGTATATCAAGATATTTACAGATTTTTGGATTGCTGGCCATTACATCCAGAACATCCTGTGGAAACTGTGCCGGATATGAATAGTGTATTCTTATCCATTCTATACCATCTACTTTGCTCAGTTTTTCCAACAGCTGTGCCAATGAGCGCTTTTTATACAAATCAAGGCCGTAGTATGTGGTATCCTGAGCTATAACAATAAGTTCCTTTACCCCTTTACTTGCCAGAAATTCTGCCTCCTTAAGCAGCTTTTCCATTGGAACGGAAACATGCTTTCCTCTAATGAGTGGAATCGCACAGTATGAACATGTTCTGTCACACCCTTCCGATATCTTAAGATATGCATAATGTTTTGGAGTTGTAAGGTATCTCTCCTCCAAAAGTTTTTCTTCAACCTCTCCACCAATGGCCTTTAATACACCATTCCAGTCAAAAGCACCAAAGAACCCATCTACCTCTGGAATTGACTCTACCAATTCACTCATATACCTTTGTGACAAACATCCAAAGACATATATCTTGCCTACATATCCGCAATTCTTTGCATCAACTGCAGCCAATATGGACTCAATGGATTCTTCCTTAGCATCATTAATAAAACCACAGGTATTGATTATAACAGCATCAACCGTACTTTGTTGTGAAAGCTGATAATCGCTTGGAACAATCTCAATACCCATATTCTCAACCTGTCTTAGAAGGTGCTCAGAATCTACTGTATTCTTTGAGCAACCCAAACTCACAAGCTGGATTTTTTTGGGTTTACAATATGCTACTATTTTGCTTTGCATTACTCTTGTGTCTGCTCTAATGATTCAAAATCCAATGATGCGTAAGTTTTTAAACAGTTGTACCACTCTACAACCTTTTTCATATGTGATACATAAAATCTGTCTCTGTCATAAGTTGGAAGAGCTTTCTCAAAGAATGCTTTAAGCTCCTCAGGTTTGCTTTTTGCTCCAGGTGCCATTTCATCTGAAAGAACTTCCTTCATTTTTTCGAATACCTCTTGAAGCTTAACTTCCTCATCATCTGTATATATAGAAATATCTGCCAATGAAGTCATTCTTGCACTTAATCCTACGCATGTTCTGCTTTTATTTACAATCGACTCAATAATAACGCCTTGAGTTGCTTGCGATACATATAAATACAAACCTGGCTTTCCGCTAATAGATAATACTTTTCTTAAATCAGTTTTCATACGTTCAATTTTTTCTGTTTCTTCTTAACTTATATTTCTCTCTTTTTTAATTTTCTCATATGCGGCAACAATAGACTTGAATTTCTCTTCTGATGCCTTCTTTACATCATCTCCCAGGGTAGCAACTCTGTCGGGATGATGCTTTAGAGCCAATTTCTTGTATGCTTTCTTTACCTGTTCATCTGTTGCAGAAGGATCAATCTCAAGAATCTTATATGCATTTTCAATTGATTCTCCCTCAAACATTGACAGAATGGATTCACACTCTTGTCTTGAGATACCCAAATAAACTGCAATATTTCTGATTGTTTCAATTTCAGAATTGCTTACTACCCCATCTGCCTTTGCTATACCCACCATATAATGCAACAGCTGCAATCTTTGCTCCGCTGCAACATATAATTTTATCTGAGCGCAAACTTCTGGCAGATTTATGGGTTTATCCAAAGCTGCCTTTAAAATTTTTAGAGAATCTGCAACTGCACCCTCTCCAAAGCTTCTCCTTATAAAATCTTTTACATAGTCAAGTTCTGATTTCATAACCTTCTGGTCTGCTTTCATTACTGCAGCAGACAATACAAGTATAGATATCAGAAAACTGTTTCTCTGTTCCTGGGCTGAATAGTATCTTTGTCTTCCTCCAGTTTGCTCAGGAGCCGGGCCATTCGTATCCAAGCCACTGCCAAGCAGATATCCTATTATACCTCCAAGCGGGCCAAAAAGAGCCCATCCTAAAGCACCTGCCAACCATTTGAATAGTCCCATTTTATTTATCTAGCTTAATAAGTTCATTAATTTGAGGTAAAACTGCCCTCAGAGAATTAGCAAAGATAGTAAAATCTGCATAAATTGCCCTTTGCTCATCACTCCATTGTTTAGACAACCGCTCAAGCACCTGTTCCCGTGAAACGCCATCCCTTTTCATTACACGTTCAATTCTCAACTGCAAGGGTGCAACTACATTAAGTATTTTGTCGGGAAGCGATTTAAAGATTGGCTTTTCAAGAATTATTGCAGATTCAAACAAAACAAATTTATAATCTTCACTCAAATTCTCCAGCTGATACTGCTTCCATTTTTCAAAAT
>CALCUQ010000106.1 GCA_937906795.1 uncultured Bacteroidales bacterium
TATGCGTTTTTAATATTATTCAATTTTAAGGATGCAAATATCCTCTTTTTTTTACAAAAATACAAATGTTTTTAAATAAAGTTAAACAACCTGTTCCATCGTATGTTGGATGGGAAAGATTTATTTTTATCTGTTGAAAACCAAATCATAGCAGGTTTTCCAACAACGTGGTCTTCTGGGACAAATCCCCAATAGCGGGAGTCTAGAGAATTATGTCTGTTGTCTCCCATCATAAAGTAATAATCCTGTTTGAATGTATAGGTATTACTTTCAAGACCATTTATAAAAATCTTACCATCTTTAATCTCTAAAGAATTATTTTCATATGCTGTAATAATTCTTTGGTACAAGTGATAATTGTTAATGTTTATCTCTATTGTCACTCCAGCTTTTGGGATCCAAAGTGGTCCATAATTATCTCTTGTCCATTTATAATTCTCATTAAATGGGAAAAGCATCAATGGAGAATCCGGATATTCTGGAGGATAAACATCAATGTTTTGTCTAACCTCAACAACATTTCCTAAAGTTTTAACTTGCTCTAAAGCCTTGCCGGTTAGCGGAAGGGTTGGATAACCTGGTAATGATGCATCAAAATAATAATCATTAGGGTTAATGTCCAATTTAGCTATAACCTTAGGGTTAATTGCTGTTCCATTTGTATAAACGGTATAGGTGTTCTGAATTCCTTCAAAATCTTTCTGAGGCACTCCGTTTACTATAACCTTACCGTTGACAACACTTAAAGTATCTCCTGCAATAGCCACACACCTTTTAACATAATTGTCTTTTTTGTCATTTGGTCTAACTACTATAGGGCCATACATTTTTTCTGTATATTCCCTTCCGTTAATTCTGACATGTGTGTAGTAATCATCCATTGGAGCCGCTTTAAGGATAGTGTCTCCGTGAGGAAAACCAAATACTACTATATCATCTCTTTCCACTTTAGAAAAACCTTTAAGTCTTCTATACTCATTGGTGATAATCTGTGAATAAGACTCTCCTCCAATTATTGGCATAACATTATGCACAAGTGGAAATGATATTGGGGTTTGTGGGACTCTTGGTCCGTATTGAACTTTACTTACAAAAAGGTAATCACCAACCATCAATGATTTTTCCATAGATGAAGTTGGAATTGTATAAGCCTCAAAGAAGAATATTCTTATGAAAGTGGCTGCTATCAGTGCAAAAACCAATGCATCTATCCACTCTACCAAGGCACTCTTTTTTCCGTTCTCAGATTTCTTTCTCCAGAAAGCCCATTTTACCTTTCTGGTAATATACATGTCAAAAATTACAGCAAGGCCAATAAGCCACCAATAATTTCCCAACCATATTACCCATAGAAGGTATAAACCTCCATATAAAGCAAACTTAAACCATCTATTTTTTAAGAAATCTGTATTCAACCCCTCTTAGTTTATCCTATTTATTTTACTGAATTTATAATAGCCTCAAACGCCTGTGGATTGTTCATTGCAAGGTCTGCAAGAACTTTACGGTTTAGACCTACGTTGTTTTTAGCTAGTTTACCAATAAATTGAGAATAGTTCATACCGTGAACACGCGCAGCAGCGTTAATTCTTTGAATCCACAAAGCACGGAATGTTCTCTTTTTAGCTTTACGGTCTCTGTAAGCGTAAGTTAAACCTTTCTCATAGGTGTTTTTAGCAACTGTCCATACATTAGCTCTGGCAAGGAAGTTACCTCTGGTCTGTTTAAGAATCTTTTTGCGGCGAGCTCTAGAAGCTACCGAATTTACCGATCTTGGCATACATTAATGTTTTATGAGCGTCAGCGTTCTTCTCCAATAAGAAACTTTTTCTGCTGTTCACTCGGTTAATAAATAATTAAGCTAAAATAAGTTGTTTTACTCTCTTCTCGTCTGCTGGTGTACAAACTGCAGAATAAGTAAGATTTCTTTTTTGCTTAGTTGTCTTTTTAGTCAAAATATGACTTTTGAAAGCGTGCTTTCTTTTTACTTTACCCGATCCGGTAAGCTGGAAACGCTTTTTGGCACCGGAATTGGTCTTCATCTTAGGCATTGCTTAAAATATTTTTAGTTAGTAATAAAGTTAATTTCTATTTCTTTTTATTAGGAGCAATCATCATTATCATTCTCTTACCCTCAAGTTTTGGCATTTGCTCTGCTTTTCCATAATCCTCAAGTTCAACAGCAAATCTTAAAAGCAATTTTTCACCTTGTTCAGAGAATAAAATTGAACGTCCTTTAAAGAACACATACGCCTTAACTTTTGAACCCTCTTCCAAGAAACTTTGTGCATGTTTAAGTTTGAATTGGAAATCGTGCTCATCTGTATTAGGGCCAAAACGTATCTCTTTAATAACAACCTTGCTCGCATTGGCCTTCATCTCCTTTGCTTTTTTCTTCTGTTGGTATAAGAATTTTTGATAATCAATTATCTTACAAACAGGTGGAACAGCAGTTGGAGAAATCTCCACTAGATCAAGTTCCAACTCCTCGGCCATTTTAAGAGCCTCTTGCAAAGTATAAACTTTTTGCTCAGGCACATTATCACCCACAACTCTTACTTGAGGAGATCTGATCTCTTCGTTTACTCTGTGACCATCCTCTTTCTTTTGTTGCTGGCCACGTTGTTGTGGATTATTGTTTGATGCAGGTGCATTTGTCTTCTTTACAAATCCTCCTGAATTAGGTTTAAAAGGTGTTGCGATAAAATTGTCCTCCTAATAAAATTATTAATATATATGGTATAATTTACCTATTGTGCCAACTGTGCGTTGATCTCATTTTTAATCAAGCTGATAAACTCTTCAACTTTCATTGCTCCCAAATCTTCACCTCCCTGTTTACGCACAGAAACCGAGTTAGAGGAAGCCTCTTTCTCACCTACAATTAGTTGGAAAGGCATTCTCTTTAACTCATTCTCTCTAATCTTCTTACCGATAGTTTCATTACGGTCGTCAATTGAGGCGCGAATATCGGAATTATTCAGCAAATTACAAACTTTTTTTGCAAAATCGTTATATTTTTCACTTACAGGAAGTAAAACCACTTGATCTGGTGCCAACCATAATGGTAATTTACCACCAGTATGCTCCAAAAGCACAGCCACAAATCTCTCCATTGAGCCAAATGGTGCTCTATGGATCATAATTGGTCTGTATTTCTTGTCATCAGCACCTGTATATTCCAAATCAAATCTTTCAGGCAAGTTATAATCTACCTGAATTGTACCAAGTTGCCATTTTCTACCAATAGCATCCTTAACCATAAAGTCAAGTTTTGGACCGTAGAATGCAGCCTCACCATACTCAACAATAGTATCAAGGCCTTTCTCTTGAGCAGCCTCAATAATTGCACTCTCTGCTTTTTCCCAATTCTCCTCAGATCCAATATATTTCTCTCTGTTTACTTTATCTCTTAAAGAAACCTGAGCTGTAAATTTGTCGAATTTAAGAGTTTTGAAAATATATAATACAATATCAATAACTTTACAGAACTCATCTTTCAATTGGTCTGGTCTTACAAACAAGTGAGCATCATCTTGAGTAAATCCTCTAACTCTTGTCAAACCATGCAACTCACCACTTTGCTCGTAACGGTATACTGTACCAAACTCCGCAAATCTCAAAGGAAGATCTTTATATGAGCGTGGTTTTGTTTTGTAAATCTCACAGTGATGAGGACAGTTCATTGGTTTTAGCAAGAACTCCTCTCCCTCTTGCGGAGTGGTGATAGGTCTGAATGAATCTGCACCATATTTTGCGTAGTGACCAGAAGTTACATACAACTCTTTCTGTCCAATATGAGGAGTGATAACAGGAAGGTAACCGTGAGCTTTCTGTACAGATTTAAGGAAATTCTCCAATTTCTCACGCAATGCGGCTCCTCTTGGCAACCATAAAGGCAAACCAACACCTACTCTTTGAGAAAATGCAAACAATTCCAACTCTTTACCCAATTTTCTATGATCTCTCTTCTTTGCTTCTTCCAACATTTGAAGATACTCATCAAGCATAGATTTTTTAGGGAATGTTACACCATAAATACGGGTAAGCATTTTATTTTTCTCATTTCCTCTCCAATATGCACCTGCAATAGAGGTCAGTTTCACAGCTTTAATTACAGATGTATCCATTAGGTGAGGTCCTCTACACAAATCTGTAAAATTACCATTAGTGTAGAATGTTATGGTACCATCCTCCAAATCTTTAATAAGATCACATTTGTACTCATCACCTTTGGCTGTATATGTAGCCATTGCCTCCTCTTTAGAGATATCTTTTCTTACAAAGTTCTCTTTTGTTCTGGCAAGCTCTATCATTTTATCCTCAATTTTCTTAAGGTCTGCCTCTGTAATGCTCTTTTCTCCTAAATCAACATCATAATAGAAACCTGTCTCAATAGCTGGTCCAATACCAAATTTTATTCCTGGATACAGACTCTCCAATGCCTCTGCCATAAGGTGAGACGAAGAGTGCCAGAAAGTTTGTTTTGCCTCTCTGTCTTCCCATTTATGCAATTTGATTGAGCAGTCCTCATTTATAGGTCTCAACAAATCATACACTGTATCGTTTACTGTAATTGCCAAAACATCCTGTGCCAATCTTGGGCTTATGCTTTTAGCTATCTCTAAACCTGTAACGCCTTTATTATACTGGCGTACACTTGAATCTGGAAATGTAACGTTTATCATTTTAACAATTGAATTTTGCAGCATGCTTACAACACATGCATAGTTTAAAATAAGCGTACAAAGGTATAAAATTTTAGTAATAATTTCTATCTTTGTTCCATATTATAATGTATATAAATATTATTTCAATTATGGAAAATCAAAATAAATGGCAACTTGCCGCAATAGATGGTCTTATATTATCTTCTGTAACAATAATTACAATGCTGCTTTCAAGCATTCTTGGAGAAAAGCCAAACTTTATTGTTTCAATGTTGATATGGATTGTAAAATTTGGTGGAAGCTTGTATTTGCTGTACTACCTTATGAAGAAATACTCAAATAATTTTGACACTATTTCATATGGTCAAAGTTTCTCATACGGCTTTCTGGTATGCGTATTTTCATCAATTGTATGTGCATGTTTTGGGTATGTGCTGGTTGAATTCCTTTTCCCAGAACAGACAGAAATGGCAATTGCACAAACTCGCCAGATGTTGGGTTCAACCCCTGGTTATACAGAGGATGTCAAAGAAACAATGAATAAAATCCTTGGCAACTACTCTTGGTATATGTTATTTGGCCAATTGATATATCTTACAATTTTTGGCGCAATTGCAAGTTCCATTACAGCAAACTACACTAAGAAAACCAATCCTTTTACAGATTCACAAACCAATCAAGAAGAGCAAGAATAAATGAATATATCAATTGTCATATCTCTTCTCAATGAAAAAGAGTCTCTTTTTGAACTTATAAAGGAGATAGAGAATTCTCTTAACCCTACCGGTCTCACATATGAGATTATTATGGTCAACGACGGAAGTACAGACGGTTCATGGGAAACCATAAAAGAACTTGCGTCTACAAGACCATATATAAGAGGTATTTCATTCAGAAGAAACTATGGTAAATCTGCAGCTCTTTATTGTGGCTTTGAGGCTGCTCAGGGGGATGTGGTTATAACCATGGATGCAGACTTGCAAGA
>CALCUQ010000107.1 GCA_937906795.1 uncultured Bacteroidales bacterium
ATCTGACAGCACACGCTGTGATATCTTGATAATCAATAGATATTAAAAATAAAATCTGATACTCTTTATAGATCTTTAATATGGGGATATTTTTGGACAAATTCTTCTATTGTACCAGTTATATTAAGTTTCTTTGATAAGCGATATTTTCTTGTATAGATATTTTGTGGAGTAGTGTTAAAGAGAAAAGCAATGGCAACAGCCGAAAAATTCTCACTGTAAAGAGAGATAATTTTTAAATCGGTATCTGACAGGAATGTATAATCTGCCTTTATTGCCGAAAGTGCTCCATGATGCTTTCTGTCTGCCATTTTGTACAAATCATCAAGTATGGCATCAATATTCCTCCCTGAGGAGAGTTCCTTTTTTACCTTTGATACAAACGTTGACGGATTATCCAAATGTTGATATGAAAGGTCAAGCAAACTTTGAATATCTGAAAATCTCCTGCCCAACAATTCATACAACTCACCTTTCTCCTTATTATTTTCTGCTGCCAGTAATGAAGCATTATTGATTATAATTTCTTTTTCCTGTTTGAGTTGCTCTATAAAATCAATATATTCCAGTTGCTCCTTTTTCTTCCTCACATAAACATAAATTAATGCAAATGTTGCACACAAACACGCAATAATCATTAACAATAATATTACCAACCTTTTGTTTGCCACTGATTGTGCCTTGTACGCCGCAAGTTTATTTTGAGTATAATCAAACCTGTGTTCTACCAAAGACAAGTTTTCTTTACTTCGTATATCTTCTATTGAATCCGCATATTTATTACCGGCCTCTTCATAAAACAAAGCCTCTTTATAGTTTCCAAGCGATTTATGGTATTTTTTCAAGAATATCAATTTACTTAATTCTGTCCATGAATTTTTATAGTCATTAAATATGACCAGGGCCGAATCCTGCTGTTTCTCTTTAATGTAAATTTCTGCCAATGCGTTGTTTACGTCGGGGCTGTTCAAATCTTTCAGGGACAAACCTATTCTGCGTGCATGATCCAAATTATTCCCATATATCAATGCTTTCATCAATAGATAATGAACATACACATTACTGCGCCTGAAGTTTGCAGGCATATAATCAATTGCTTTTTCCAAATAAATTGCAGCACTGTCAATTTGATGGACAAGCATAAACATCTGCCCTACCTGCTGATAGGAACCGGAAATTCTTAAACTGTCGCCACATTTATGAAAATATGCAGCCGCTTTTTTATACCTTTTGACCGATATGGAATCTGAAGCAAACGTTTTCTCATAAATCTCCCCCAGTCTGGTATTTATCAAACCAAGCATAGTATAGTTTGCATCTTTTTCAAACTCCTGTTCCGCCTTTTTATACTCCATAATTGCACCATTGTAATCCATTGCTTCAAAAAGGGCACACCCCCGGTACATCAGCGCACGCCCATACAGGTGGGAGTCATTGTTCCTTGAATAATATTCTGTAGCAATACTTATAAGGGAGTCATTTCCCAGAGGAATGAAGTTCTTGTATCTGGCTTCAGTAAGCAACAATGCGTAATAAGCCCTACTGGAGTTGCTATAGAGTTCTGAGCAATCAATCTGTGATAAAAGAGTAAGGGCACTGTCACAATTACTGTTCATCATGCCATCTGCTCTCTTTAACATCTGCAACGCCTCTTTGTCACATGAGGTACATAGTATAAGAGAACAGACGATTAATAGAATATTTTTCATATCGGGACCATTTATTACAAAAATAGCCCATTGTGACTATATAATCAAATGGCACATTTTAAACATTGGGAGTTTTTCATTACTTTTGCAGCCTAAATTTTTTAAAATCAGAAAAATGGCTCTTAAATGCGGTATTGTTGGACTACCAAACGTAGGAAAATCAACACTTTTTAATTGTATAAGTTCAGGAAAGGCACAGTCGGCAAACTTCCCTTTCTGCACCATAGAACCTAATATCGGATCAACTATTGTTCCTGATGAGAGACTTCAGGTTCTTGAGAAGATTGTAAAACCACAGCGAGTAGTTCCTGCAACCGTTGAGATTGTAGATATTGCAGGTTTGGTAAAGGGCGCGAGCAAAGGTGAGGGCTTGGGCAACCAGTTCCTTGCAAATATCAGGGAGACCGATGCAATCCTTCATGTACTCCGTTGCTTTGACGACCCTAACATCATTCATGTAGACGGAAGCGTAGATCCGGTACGTGACAAGGAAATCATTGATACCGAGTTGCAACTCAAAGACCTTGAGACAATTGAGAACCGTATAAACAAGGTTCACAAACAGGCCCAGACAGGTGGCGACAAGGCTGCAAAGAGATTGTATGACATTCTTGTACAGTTCAAGGAGGCTTTGGTACAGGGCAAATCAGCAAGAACAGTTACCTTTGACAATGCCGAGGATGAGAAGATGGCAAAAGAACTCTACCTTCTTACAAACAAGCCTGTAATGTATGTCTGCAATGTTGATGAGAACAGCGCAAAAGATGGCAACAAATATGTTGAGCAGGTAAGGGAGGCCGTTAAGGATGAGAATGCACAGATCCTTGTGATTGCAGCCAAAATCGAGTCGGAGATTGCCGAACTTGAGAGTTACGAGGAGCGCCAGATGTTCCTTGAGGAGATTGGCCTTGAGAAATCTGGTGTTGTAAGGCTTATAAGAAGCGC
>CALCUQ010000108.1 GCA_937906795.1 uncultured Bacteroidales bacterium
TCTTAACCTTTATATCTTTTGAGGGTAGAGCATCAGGAAATGAGAAATAGTAATCAAACACCTCCAGTTTCCCCTCTGTTATTGTTGCCTGGTATGTGTAGCTATCATTGTAGCTGCCATCGCTCTTTGGGTACCATCTGTAGCTATCAGAGAAAGAAAACTCCACCTTTGAAACGGTTGATAACACAGCATCTGTAATGTTGATTCTTAGCAAACCGCTTTTTCTGGGTAGCTCTACATCAAAACTGGTTGAGGTGGATTCTACTATGATCGTGCCAGCATAATAAAACACCTCCATATCTTTATACTTAAAATAGCTCTCGTAATTGAACGGCTCAGTATTGCAAAAATCACAATATCCATTACCCTTACCCTGGGCATAAAACATGATTGAGTATGTGCCAGGAGTGAGGCTTTCTGTTATTACGCCAAAGTTTTCATCTGGATCACTGGCATCATAGGTTGAGGATCCATACTTAATGAGCTGGGAGTTTGAACTGTTGTAAATGTAATAGCGGATCTTATTCACCACTTCACTTAGTTCTGCTCCACTGGCAGCAGCTCTACTCATCGGTTGTGTGTCCACATTGAGAGTAGAAACATTGAAAGTTACTGTTACTGGATCCTCTGATATATCAGTGATCACAGATTCATTACAAGCTCCTAAGAGCACACACGCCAGGAATAGAACTGGCATCCACTTTGATTTAATCATAATGCATTGTATTAAATTGTTTTGGTGCAATATTGCCCGACAAAGTTACAATGCTTATAATTCACCAAGTAAATAAGCCTCAACATATCTTAATGCTGAGGCTTAAATATCATTTCTTTCTGGTTTCTGTTATTTCTTTGAGGTGCTTATCAAAGATATATGTAACACTCTCTATCTCGTAACCACCATAAGAGTTTTTTGCTCTATACTTATGCTCTACAGACCATCCTAAAGTGTCGTATGGATTGGTGCCTTTCTGTTCAAACATAGTTTTTATTTGTGTCATCTTAGATGCGACACTATCCATTGGAAATTCACCAGCTTTAGCACGCTTTACAGCCTCAACCATTGCTATACTCATAGGAGTAATTATTCCTGGCTTTCCGAGTTCAATACATTCATAACTTCCTGGATCTTTCAAATTCTCATTAAGATAGTTGTCTATTACTTTCTCATAAGAGGGTTTGCATCCTGTTATCAAAGCTGCCAGGCAAAGCGTGTAGATTACTCGTTTCATATATCACTAATATTGGTAATACCTTTTTCAATAGAGTAAATCACCAACAACAAAGCGTGGGCAAATCACTCATTGGTAAAGAGGCATCGCCAAACGCCCACACTCCATAAGTAACGCCCACGCAAAACGAGGCGTTTCACTTATTGCTTTTTGGAGTGTTGAATATTGGCGATTTTCTTTACCCAAAAACAATAGCAAACGCTATAATTTTCATATTTCAGTGCAAAAGTACTCAGTTTTATTCAATAGAACAAATATACAGCCATTTATTCCTTTGAATGAAACTTAGTTAATACCTTTGCAATTTCATTTATAAAGTCTTTTTTGGCTTTCAACTCAGCAGGTAGAATAACATTGTACCCTTTAGCCTCTACATAGGCAGCGTAATTCATTCCAGCAACTATAATGAGTGAGTAGCCATTATTCCCATAGATGGTTTGTGCCATTTCTTTAGCAGCTTGAAAAGCAGAATCATCTGCTACACCTGAGCCATATCCAACGCTGCTATATACAATCTCATTATTATGAACTACTGCATAACCTATGGAATTAGTGAGATTCCCAGTTTGATCCGTATAGTTATGATTGTCTTTAGCGTACTTTACAAGTTCCTCGCCTAAATATTTGAACTTAGTTTTTATCGCCTCATCAAGTTTTACCATTATTGCTTTTTGAAAACCTGATACCCCATCATTCACTAATTTTATGCCCATCTTATTGTAATTGTTATTGGTTTGTTACTCGTATCAATATCTATAACATATATTTACCAGGTAAACAATCGCTTACCTGATAAATTTCACATTCTATGTAAGAAAGTAACTATAGAATATGTTTACCATTATTCAAAAATAGATTTTTTGCTTTTAACATTTGAGCTTCTATTGTTGGATCCTGGATTGCGGTTAATAATTCTTTTATAGAGTTCTGTATGGTTTCTGAGGGCGTTTTTATATCATCCCCAGCATTAACATATACCCTAAACTTATCAAATGGAATAATTCTTATATTTCCGTTACTGCTTTCTATAGTATTTAGTAGTTGGAAATAAATTGCATCTTCTTGAATGATGAGTTTTATAAAAGAAAATGCCTCCTGTTGTTCCACATTTACAGATATATATATAGGCAATAATGGTTTGTACCCATTAGGCTGACTTGCCTCTTTGGGCAAAGTCAAGAACTCTATATAATCATCATCAACATACTTTATGTATTCTTTCATTTGCATAAATCTTTAATTGTTAATTCTAATTCATTTATTCTATCTCTAATAGCT
>CALCUQ010000109.1 GCA_937906795.1 uncultured Bacteroidales bacterium
TATCAAAAGAGAAACTTGGGAAGAACGTTCTTGATGCCATATCCAACGGTACTTCAGACGGACTGAAGCTTGCGGCAAATGTTGCAGCACTGCTGCTTGTATTCTATGCCCTTATTGCCGGAGTGAATGCCATCCTGGGATGGATAAGTTTTCCTGCTGCAGACAGATTGATTGAACAGATGTCGGGAGGAAGATATTCAGACCTCTCCCTGGAGGCTCTGCTTGCATTTATATTTTATCCTGTAATCTGGCTTACAGGAGTTCCTGGGGAAGATATTGGACTCGTTGGGAGATTGTTGGGAGAGAAACTCATTCTTACAGAGTTTGTGGGATACCAGAGTATGGCAGATATGTTGCGTGAAGGGGCTTTTTCCAGCGGAAAATCTGTTATAATGGCAGCTTATGTCCTTTGCGGGTTTGCCAATTTCGCTTCAGTAGGAATCCTCATTGGTGCTGTTGGAGGAATGGCTCCAGGCAAGAAGCATATACTTTCGCAGTTTGGACTCAAGGCAATGCTGGCGGCGGCGCTTGTTGCACTAATGTCTGCCGCAATGATGGGTATGTTCATTGCATGATACACCTGCAAATAATAAAAAGGATGGCTATGCCATCCTTTTCTTTTTCTATTCTAGTACTCTCCGTTCTCCACTTTCCTGCGGCAGGCTGCAAGCATATCATCCACCATCTCATTCAAGCCCCATTTAGGATTCCATCCCCACTCCTGTCTTGCACAGGAGTCATCCATACAATCCGGCCAGGATGCTGAAATCTGAGCCTTTACAGGATCAACATTGTAATCCCAAGTAAATTCAGGTACACGTTTCTTTATCTCTTCAAAAAGCTGCTCAGGAGTAAAGCTCATGGAGGTAATGTTGAAACTGTTCCTGTGGATGAGTTTTGAAGGGTCAGCCTCCATAAGCTGGGTTGTAGCCTCGAGTGCATCTGGCATATATAGCATATCCATATATGTATTCTCAGGCACCTCACAAGTATATTTTCCGCTCTTTACAGCATGGTAGAACACCTCAACTGCATAATCA
>CALCUQ010000110.1 GCA_937906795.1 uncultured Bacteroidales bacterium
GACAAAAAAAGGCTGGTATTTTCTGGCAAATCGCTCCCGTCTGTAAAGAACGTGCCAGTTGGCATATCCTCTGTATACTGCTTTAACTTATTGTAGAACATTACATTATAGCATAGTTCAACATGCTTGTATTCACTAAGTTTATTAATGAACAGCATTAGACTTTCTATGTTGGTAGAATCTACCTTTTTCCCAAACAAAGCGAGTTTCATACAAAAAAATTTGTTGCAAGATAGTTATTTTAGTTCAAAGAGTAATGAGACTTTGGCAAAATATGTTATTTTTGCATTTTACAATATGGGTAAGTATGACAACATTAAGCGTTAACATTAATAAGTTTGCCACTCTTAGAAATGCCAGGGGAGGCAATTTGCCAGATGTTCTTAAAGCAGCTCTGGATTGTGAAAAATACGGTGCACAAGGTATTACTGTCCACCCAAGACCAGATGAAAGACATATAAGATATCAGGATGCAAGAGATTTGAAACCTCTGCTTACCACTGAATTCAACATAGAAGGAAACCCTATTGACTCTTTCATTAAACTTGTTCTTGAGGTAAAACCAGCCCAGGTTACTTTGGTCCCAGATGCAGCTGATGCCATTACATCCAACGCCGGATGGGATACAATTACCCATAAAGAGTACCTTAAGGGTATTGTAAAGATATTTAAGGATGCGGGGATAAGAGTATCAATCTTTATTGATCCTGTAGAAGAAATGATAAGAAATGCTGTAGATACCGGATGTGACAGAGTTGAGCTGTATACAGAGGCATATGCAGCCAATTACCATAAAGACAGAGAAGCGGCCATTGCTCCTTACGTAAAGGCAGCCAAAGTTGCAATGGAGTGCGGTCTTGGACTTAACGCCGGTCACGACCTTAACCTTGACAATCTGAAATATTTTAAAGAGAATATTCCAGGCCTTTTGGAAGTGTCCATTGGACATGCACTTATATGTGATGCCCTATACCTTGGTTTGGAAAACACTATCAAAGCTTACAGAGAGCAATTACTATAAAGAACAAAAAAATAACTATATTTGCACCTCGCTAAAGAGAAACATATAAATAATAAACACTATAATAATGAAACAATTAAAAGTAATTCTTGCTATTGCAACCGTAGCTTTATTCTGCGCTTGCAACAACACAAACACTACCAATAGTCCTGCTGCAAATGTTGCAGCTGCCGGTGCTGTAGCTCCACAAGGAAGCATTGTATATATCCAAATGGATTCTCTTGTAAACCAATACGATATGTACAACGACCTTAAATCTGAACTAGAGAGCAAAGCTCAAGCTATCCAAGATGACCTTACCAAAAAAGGAAGAGCTTTTGAGAATGCAGCCAAAGATTTTGAGACTAAAATAAATAAAGGCCTTCTTACAAGATCTCAAGCAGAAGAGCAACAACAGAAACTATTGGAAAGACAACAGAATCTACAAAACCTTTCTCAACAAAAACAAATGGAGATTGCTGAGGAGGAGGCTGTTATGGTTAGAAGAGTTATGGATGCAGTAAAAACTTATCTTGCCAAATACAATGAGACTAAAGGTTACGCTCTAATCCTTACTACTTCTGTAACTACCAATACAGTAATTGTAGGTAATCCATCTTTGGACATTACTGCTGATGTTTTGGTTGGATTGAACGAAGAGTACGTTAAATCTAAAAAATAATAAATTTTGAGGATTGCTATATTATCGTGTTTTTACCCGTACAGAGGGGGGATATCTCAGTTTAACACATTCCTGTTTAACGAGCTGTCCAAGAAACATACTGTTAAAGCCTTTAATTTTTCAAGACAGTATCCCAATATTTTATTTCCTGGTAAAACACAATATGTAGATAAAAATGATAATGCCGTACCAATAGAGTCTGTGGCTGTATTGGATACGGCAAATCCTTTTTCATATATTACCACAGCCAAAGCAATTAAGGAGTGGAAACCTGATCTGCTTATAATGAGATATTGGATGAGCTGGTTTGCTCCGTCACTTGGCTATGTTGCAAGGCATATAAACAAAGAGTGTAAGATAATCTCCATTCTGGATAATGTTGTTCCACATGAACCCAGATTTTTTGACACTCCATTTACAAAATATTTCTTAAAGCCCAACGACGGTTTTGTTGTTCTATGCAATGCCGT
>CALCUQ010000111.1 GCA_937906795.1 uncultured Bacteroidales bacterium
CTCAAAATCTATATGACCGTTAATCCCGACGAACCGCGCCTGCAGACATACATTGCTGTAAAGGTTGGTGCAAAAAACGATCCAAGCGAGACAACAGGACTTGCACACTATTTTGAGCACCTTATGTTCAAAGGTTCGGAGCAGTTCGGTACAAGTGACTATGCCGCT
Source organism: uncultured Bacteroidales bacterium (assembly GCA_937906795.1). GTDB lineage: Bacteria > Bacteroidota > Bacteroidia > Bacteroidales > UBA932 > Egerieousia. The sequence continues at coordinate 169 of CALCUQ010000111.1, forward strand.
GAGAAACCTCTTTTGGACCAGATTGAACAGGAGTTTGAGAAATACAGGCTCCTTACAGATGAGGCAGAGAGGGCTGCCGCATACAAGGTGATTGACAGCCTTTCATACGAGGCTTCAAAATATGCCATCCCTAATGAGTATGACAAACTTATGGCGGCAATTGGTGCACAGGGAACCAATGCATACACTTCGTATGACCAGACAGTTTACGTGGAGGATATCCCAAGCAACCAGATTGACACCTGGGCAAAAATTCAGGCAGACCGCTTTGAGAACAATGTGATAAGGGGATTCCACACAGAGCTTGAAACAGTATATGAGGAGAAGAACATGTCCCTTACCCAGGATAGCAGAAGGGTATTGGAGGAGATGCTTGCACAGCTTTTCCCTAACCACCCGTATGGCCAGCAGAGCGTATTGGGAACCCAGGAGCACCTGAAGAACCCTTCAATTACCAATATAAAGAACTACCACAAAGAGTGGTACGTTCCAAACAATATTGCAATTTGTGTTTCAGGTGATTTTAATCCCGACGAATTTGTTGCAACCATTGAGAAATACTGGAGCAATTTCAAGCCTAATGAGAACCTGAAGAAACTTGAGTTCCCACAGGAGAAGCCTCTTACAGAGCCTGTAAAAGTGGTTCTTGAGGGACAGGAGGCACCGTTCCTTTACCTTGCCTGGAGACTCCCTGCAGCAAAATCTGAGGATATGCCTGCCCTTACAGTAATGGAGAATATTCTCAACAACGGCAGCACAGGCCTTATAGATGTAAACATCAACCAGCCGCAGAAGGTCCTTGGCGGAGCCGGTGGCGGTGTGAATGTTTTTGCAGACCACTCTTGCTTTATCCTTACAGCAAGACCTAAACAGGGCCAGAGCCTTGATCAGGTACAGGAACTTTTGCTTGAGCAGGTTGAACTTTTGAAGAAGGGTGAGTTTGATG
>CALCUQ010000112.1 GCA_937906795.1 uncultured Bacteroidales bacterium
TTATATGGTGAAAAGAAAAATGCCATAAGAACCGTAGTGTTTTTGTGTGCCATATTGCTGGTCTTTTTTGTGGCGGATTTGTTATGGCACAGAGCGCTACGGATATGGAAATGGCTAAAAAACTTGCAAAGCAACAAGGATATTCGGATTCCCAGATTGAGCAGATGATGGCTCAATACAACAGAGGAGCCAACACTTCTACAACTACAGCAAGTGCGCCAATTGTTGACAGAAATGCAGTATCTCAAATGCAGTATGGCGTAGCAGCAAGTGCAGAAGAGGCTAAAAGTGCTCCGGCCGCTACCAGTAGCAGTGCAATTTACGGACATAATATTTTCAACAATGCTGCTTTGAACTTTGTCCCAAGTTACAATATCCCAACACCAGAGAACTACAAACTGTCTGGCGGTGACGAGGTGGTTATTGACATTTGGGGTGATGTAATTACAAATATTACAAGCACAATATCACCAGAGGGGTGTGTTAATATTCCAAACCTTGGCCCGGTTTATATTGCAGGTCAAACAGTTAAAAATGCTGAAAAATCTTTGAAAGATTATTTGAGCAAAATTTATAGCGGTATATCGGCAGAAGAACCAACTACATTTGTAAAACTTGCATTAGGCAGAACAAAAACAGTTACTGTAAATGTAGTGGGTGATGTTAAAAAACCTGGTAGCTATACTTTGCCTGCCCTTTCAACAATAGCAAGTGCAATGTATCTTGCAGAAGGTCCAAATGCTTTGGGAACAGTAAGAGCAATTAAACTTTACAGAGGCAGTAAACTTGCAAGCGTTTTTGATGTGTATGAGTTCCTTATTTCCGGAAAATATGATACAAATCTAAAACTGGAGGATAATGATGCCATTATTGTAGCTCCATATTATGGCGTTGTAACAGTTGCTGGAGGGGTAAAACGTCCAATGAAATATGAGATTACAGCAGATGAGACTTTAGATAAAGTGTTGTCATATGCAGGTTATTTTGTAGACAGAGCATACATCAAGAGTGTACATGTAGACAGAATTGCAACAATTCCGTCGGCAGAAGAAGGTGCTACCGGAGAGTCTTTTGAGGTTATGGCTGAGCAATTTGGCTCATTCAAATTAAAAGGCGGAGATGTTGTAACTGTAAAAACAAATGCAGAAGACTTTAAAAATAGAGTAAGCATTGCCGGTGCGGTTTGGAGACCAGGAACTTATGCTATAAATGCGAATACTACAAATTTGAAACAACTTATTACTGCAGCTGGAGGATTAAGGGAAGAGGCATATACTCAAAGAGGTATAATTTATAGACTTGGAGAGAATAAAGAAAAAATACAATTGTCTTTTAATGTAACTGATGTAGTTTTGGGTAAAGAGAATCTTGAGTTAAATCCCGACGACCACGTGAGAATTTTCTCTGCACGTGCATTGGAGCCTGCAAGAACAGTTAGAATAGTTGGTGAGGTTAACTCTCCTGCAGAGGGAGGAGCTTATGATTATAGAGAGGGTATGACAATTGGAGACCTTATCCTTATGGCTGGTGGTGTTACAGATGCAGCAACCCTTTCTAAAGTAGAGGTAGCAAGAAGAATTAAAAGACCTGATGGAGCGAATGTAGTCTCTTCTGATACTGTGGCAAAAGTGATGTATTTTGACTTGCTTAAGAATCCTTCTTATTCAGATGTGAAACTGGAGCCACATGATATAGTTTTTGTAAGACGCAGTGCAAGTTATAAACCTCAGCAGTCAATTACAATTAGAGGTGAGGTTTTATATCCAGGTACATATGTAGTTGAGAGCAATGTGGTAAGACTTAGCGATATTGTAAAAAGAGCACAAGGTTTTGATAAGGATGCCTATGTAAAAGGAGCAAAACTTACAAGAACTCTTACAAAAGAGGAGTATGACAGATTGAGGGTTGCAATGCAAATTGCAAAAACAAGAGTTGAGGATACTGTAGAGTTGAATATGATGACAATTGGTGACAGTTTCACAATTGCGATTGATTTAGAGAAAGCTGTGGCTGAACCTGGAGGCATAGCAGATGTGGTACTTAGAACAGGTGATGTAATATCTGTTCCTAAGTTAAACAACACTGTTAAGATTTCTGGAGCAGTTATGTATCCTAATACAGTTTCCTTTAATCCTAAATATGGTTTCTCAAATTATATTGCCAATGCAGGAGGTTTTACTCAAAATGGAATAAAGAGAAAAACCTATATGGTGCATATGAACGGTTCGGTTGCAACAAAAGGTGACCCTAACTTTAAAGTGCAACCGGGAACTGAGATAGTTGTACCTAATAGAGAGGAAAGAAAGGGTAATGGAGGGCAGACAATTGCAGCTATATTGGGTATAGCAACCACAACAGCATCGTTGGCAGCAATGGTAACTTCAATTGTTAATAATACAAAATAATGTCTTCTTTATTTAATTCTGTATCAAATAAAATATTGAATTCTCCATATATAAGCAGATGGAGTGTGTTGGCTATTGATTCTTTGATATCAACATTTTCAACTCTGTCTGTTTATCTGGTTTTAGGATTCTTTACAAGAAGTGAAGCTCCATTTTCTACTTTTGGATTTATTGCGCTAACCGCACTTGTAGTTTCTTTGGGAGTGTTCTACTTTTTTGGAACTCACAGAGGGATTATGAGACATACAACAATGCAAGAGGTAATAAGAATTGCACTTGCGTTGGTTGTAAAAGGTGTAATATTATTAGGCGTCTATATTGCTTTAAAGCCTGTATATGGAATAACATTTGATTATCTGCAACTTGCAATTTCACAGGTTTGTGATGTAGTTTGTTCTCTTGCTATGTTGGTTGCAATAAGAATGTTCCTTATATACATATACGAACTGTTCTTGGCAAGTACCCATAAAACCTCCAAGAGGGTGCTTATTTATGGCGATGATGCAAAGAGTGTTGCTGTTGCAACTTATCTTTCTAAAAACAAGCATGCAGAGTATAGGATAATGGGATTCATTAAAATGCAGAGCAGGATCAGCAGACTGAAACTGCAGAATCTTGTTGTGTATACTATTGATTCATATGACTATTTTGACAGTGTAATTAAGAAAAAAGGGATCAATGCCATTGTTTTCCCTTCGCAAGCATCTGCTATGGCAGAGAAGGAGGGACTTATTGAGTATTGTATAAAGAGCCATATAAGAGTATTTATACTTCCTCAACTTAATGAGGTTTCGGAAAATGGTGTTATCCAAACTCAGATTAGAGAGATAAGAATTGAAGATTTGTTGGGAAGAGAGGAGATTAAAATCAATATGCAGGAGATTGAGTACTTCCTTAATGGCAAGAGGGTAATGGTAACAGGTGGTGCAGGAAGTATAGGAAGTGAGCTTGTAAGACTTGTGAGCAGTTTTGATGTTGAGCAGGTTATTGTTTTTGATAATGCGGAAACTCCATTGCATAACATACAACTTGAGATTACAGACAGAGAGAAAAGCAAATTAGGTGATAAATTCTCGTTGGAGGAGTTTAATAAGAAGTTCAATTTTGTTATTGCGGATGTAAGAGATACATTGAGAGTGACAAAGGTCTTTGAAGCATATAATCCTCAGATTGTATTCCATGCGGCAGCCTATAAACATGTTCCATTAATGGAGAGTAATCCGTGTGAGGCTATAAATGTAAACGTTCACGGTTCAAGAAACATAGCTGACGCTTGTGTTAAGTATGGTGTGGAAAAAATGATAATGGTCTCAACAGACAAGGCTGTAAACCCAACAAATGTGATGGGTTGTTCTAAGCGTTTGGCTGAGATTTATGTTCAGACACTAAGCAGAGCAATTATAAGTGGAGAGGTAGAGGGCTCAACAAAATTCATTACAACCAGATTTGGAAATGTGCTTGGTTCAAATGGTTCTGTTATTCCTAGATTCAGAGAACAAATTATAAATGGAGGACCTGTAACAGTAACACATAAGGATATTATAAGATTCTTTATGACAATCCCAGAAGCTTGCAGATTGGTACTTGAGGCTGCTACAATGGGAGAGGGATATGAGATTTTTGTATTTGATATGGGTCAACCGGTAAGAATTGCGGATTTGGCAAGAAACATGATTTCTCTTGCCGGATTTGAACCTGATAAAGATATAAAGATTGAGTATACAGGTTTACGTCCTGGTGAGAAATTGTATGAGGAACTTCTTAATGATAAAGAGTGTACTATTCCAACTGCGCATAAGAAGATTTCTGTTGCAAAAGTGAGAGAGTATAAATATTCAGAAATATTGAGTTGGTATTCTGATCTTAAAGATTGTGCATTTAAAATGGACAAGGATGGTACAGTTAAGCAGATGAAATTTATAGTGCCAGAGTTCAAGAGTCAGAATTCAATCTATTCTAAATTTGACAAATAAATATTCTAATATGGAAGAAAACAAAGATATCCAAAGACCAATTGATGATCAGGAGCAAGAGATAGATATAATGGCATTGGTTGCGCGTCTATGGGAGAAAAAGAAATTAATAATTAAAGTAGTTTGTGTTTTTGCAGTGATTGGTTTTATTGCTGCAATAACCTCACCTAATATTTACACTTCCAAATGTGTTGTAGTGCCCGAAGTAAAAGGCGGCAGTGCTTTCAGCAGTTCTGGATTGGGAGGTTTGGCTGCAATGGCTGGAATTAACCTGGGAGGTGCAACCGGTGGAGAGATGATATCTCCTTTGATGTATGATAAGCTATTGCAAAACATTGATTTATGTAAAGAGCTTATGCATACTCCAATAAACTTTGAGGAGTTTGATGAGCCTATAACAATACTTGATTATTATACTAATCCAGAGTATGCCAAATTCTCTTTAATGGGGACTATAAAAAAATACACTATTGGACTTCCATTTACAATTCTATCTGCTATTAAAGGGAAACCAGAGGAGAAAGATTTAAGTGGTGCAACCAGTGCATCGGGAAAGAAGATTAGTGCATATACACAAGATGAGTTGGATTGTTTGAAGGCTTTCTCTCCTAATTATAGTGTAATGACTGATAAGAAAAATGGAGATGTGACAATTACTGCATCTATGTTGGAGCCTTTGGCATCTGCTCAGGTTGCCGAGAGAATTCAGACATTGCTTCAAAAATATGTGATTGAGTTAAAATTGCAGAAAGCAGAGGTGAACTATGAGTTTATCAAGCAACGCTACGATGAGGCAAAAGAGGTTTTTGAGCAAAAACAAGAGGAATATGCAAAATTCCAGGATGCCAATAAAGCCCTTACTACTGCGTTGGCAAGAGCAAAAGAGGAGCAGATGAGAGCAGACTTTAATGTTGCTAAAGATTTGTTCAATCAGCTTACATTGCAGCTTGTACAGGCGGAGATGAAAATCAAAGAAGATATTCCAATCCTTACAGTAGTAGAGCCAGTACAGGTTCCATTGGAGAAAAGCAAACCAAGCCGCGCAATGATGCTTATAGTATATATGTTCTTTGGAGGTTGCGTAGGTTGTGGCCTTGTTCTTGGAAAAGACTGGCTACAAGAGAAAGGAATTGAGAACAAGTGGCTGAATAAGATTGTAGGGTAAATTTAAAATTTTGAGGTCTGTCACAGACCTCGTAAAAAAGAGGGAAGAGATTTGAAAGTCAAATACGTGAGTAGTTCAAACTTGTGAGAGTGATGTTTAAAGTAAGATGAAAAAGCGCAGTATCGTCATCACCGGAGGAGCAGGATTCATAGGCAGCCACGTTGTTCGTCTGTTTGTAAACAAGTATCCAGAGTATAATATCATTAATCTTGATAAGCTTACCTATGCTGGTAACTTAGCAAATCTAAAAGATATAGAAGGTAAGCCAAACTACAAGTTTGTAAAAATGGACATCTGCGACTTTGAGGCCTTCTATCAACTTATGCAAGATGAACAAGTTGATGGAATTATTCACCTTGCAGCAGAGTCACATGTAGACCGCTCAATTAAAGATC
>CALCUQ010000113.1 GCA_937906795.1 uncultured Bacteroidales bacterium
CATTCAGTTTCATTGTAATATTATTGTTCCAAGCAAAAATAATCAATAATCCAATACGCACTCCACACTGGTGGCATGAATGTGTTGTTTTTGTATTCCCAATTTTATACCTTCGCCAACCGCTATGGCTTCATTGTTTTTTACAGAAAATATTCTACAGATATTCCTCCTGGCTGTGGGGGCCAGTTTTGTACAGAGGACTACAGGGTTTGGGTTCGGCATTTTCATAATGACCCTGCTCCCTTTCCTTAAGCCCTCATACGGCGAAGCCACGGCATTGTCGGGATTATTGGCCTTTACAACATCCCTTGTGGCTGCAATAAAATACAGGCGGTTCATTGCATGGAAAAGGCTTATTCCTATCCTTTCCATCTTCCTCCTTACCTCCACAGCGGCAATTTGCCTGCTCAGGGTGATGCAGGATTCCACAATAAGGTTCATACTGGGGTTCATTCTCATTTTTGTAAGCATCTATTTTGCATTCCTCAACAAGAGGATAAAATTTGGCACAACTTTGCCTTACCAGTTGGGTGCAGGCTCTTTGAGCGGCCTTATGGGTGGCTTCTTTGGAATGCACGGCCCTCCGGCAGTCCTATATTTTATCTCTGCAGAGGTGGACAAGGAGCATTATATGGGAATGATACAGACCTATTTTGTAATTACAAATGCAATGATGACAATAGCCAGGGCGGGGAACGGTTTTGTAACTCCGGCTGTGGGGAAATGCTATCTGTTCTGCCTTGGGGCGGTGGCAATTGGTTCCACATTGGGGGCCTGGGCCTTTAACCGCATACCAGGCAAAAAGTTCCCGTATGTGGTATATGGGTATAAGTGGAGTGATAATTTTGTGCAGTGCAATGTAGGCTGCATTATAATTCAGACGGAGTTATGGAGATTGCAATAAAGAAAGCCGGCCGTGAGGATGCCCCAATAATTGCCCAAGCAGTTGCAATGGCAATAGGGGAGGAATCTGTGGCAGAATACTGCGGAGAAAATTACCTTGCAGTGCTGGAAGAGATTGCCGGCACCCAGGGTACCCAATACAGCTATGCCAATTCTCTTGTGGCATTTGTGGGTGGGGAGACTGCCGGAGCAATTGTGGGGTATGACGGGGCAATGCTGTACCCGTTGAGGGAGAAGACCCTCTCCATTGTGGGGAAATATAACCCTGCCATTCCTCATCTTCCCGACGAAACTTCGCAAGGAGAATTCTACCTCGATTCCCTTGGTGTGCTGCCC
>CALCUQ010000114.1 GCA_937906795.1 uncultured Bacteroidales bacterium
TTTTTGTTACTGTAGAATTTCTCCATATCCTCGGGTTTTGGAGCAGTGAACGGATGGTGCATTGCATAGAAACGCTGAGTCTCATCATCCCACTCCAATAGAGGGAAATCACAAACCCACAAAGGTGCAAACACATTATTGTCTCTTAGGCCCAAACGGTTACCCATCTCAAGTCTTAGAGTTCCAAGAGCAGCTTGCATTTTCTTTTTGGCTCCCGACAAAATAAGGATCAGATCACCCTCTGCGGCACCAATTTTATCTGCAACAGCTTTAAGTTGCTCAGCAGTATAGAATTTATCAATAGAAGATTTGATTCCATCTGCATTAACTTTAATGTACACCAGACCTTTGGCTCCAACCTGAGGTCTTTTTACCCACTCTGTTATCTCATCCAATTGTTTTCTGGTATAACCTGCACAACCCTTAACTACAATGGCACCAATGTATTCAGCATCATCAAAAACTGCAAATCCGTTACCCTTAACAAGAGAGGTAATAGTATTCATCTTCATATCAAAACGGATATCCGGTTTATCTGAGCCATAATACTCCATTGCATCTGCATAAGACATTCTTGGGAAAGCCTCTGTAAACTCCTTACCCAAAACATTTTTGAACAATTGTTTTGCCAAACCCTCAAAAGTTCTAAGAACATCCTCTCTCTCCACAAAAGACATTTCACAGTCAATTTGGGTAAACTCAGGTTGACGGTCTGCTCTCAAATCCTCATCTCTGAAACATCTTACAATCTGGAAATATTTGTCATATCCGGCAACCATAAGCAATTGCTTGAAAGTTTGGGGACTTTGTGGCAATGCATAGAACTCTCCCGGATTCATACGGCTTGGAACAACAAAATCTCTTGCTCCCTCTGGGGTTGATTTTATAAGATAAGGTGTCTCTATCTCCAAGAAACCAATATTGCTCAAATAGTTTCTAACCTCATGAGCCATTTTGTGTCTAAGTTCAATAGCTCTTTTAAGAGGACCTCTACGTAAATCCAAATATCTGTATTGAGCTCTCAACTCCTCACCTCCATCTGTATTGTCTTCAATTGTAAAAGGAGGGGTAACAGCTGCATTAAGCACCTTTACCTCTGTAAGTTTTATCTCAATATCTCCGGTAGCAATCTTATTGTTTTTGCTTTGTCTTTCTGCAACAACTCCGGTAGCAGCAATAACATACTCTCTACCCAATTTCTCAACAAGAGCATTAACCTCTGCATTATGCTCGTCTGCAACCAACTGGGTAATGCCATAACGGTCTCTTAAATCTATAAAGTTAAGGCTACCCATTTTTCTTATTCTTTGTACCCAACCGGCCAGTGTTACTGTTTCTCCGGCATTAGCAATGCGTAATTCACCGCAAGTGTGTGTTCTGTACATATTGTCTTTTATTTATAATAACCCACAAAAATAATATTTTTTACACATCTATCTATAAAAAAATGCGTTACCTTTGTAGCCTATGGCAACACAATACGGAGTAAAAGCAAAAAAAGGGTTAGGTCAACATTTTCTGGTAGATGAATCTATAGCAAAAAGAATTGTTGACTCACTTATTATAGAGGACAAACTTCAGGTTCTTGAAATTGGTCCGGGCACTGGTGTACTTACAAAGTATCTACTTTCAAACAATAACATAAAACTGGAAGTATGCGAGATTGATACTGAGTCCATTGAATATTTGCAAAAGACTTATCCCCAAATGCTCTACTCCTTGCAGCAGAGAGATTTTCTCACTTCTCCACTGGAAAAAATATTTGAGGGTGAGTTTGCTGTTATAGGTAACTTCCCATATAATATTTCATCTCAGATTTTTTTTAGAATACTGGAATACAAAGAGAATGTGCCTCAGGTAGTATGTATGTTGCAAAAAGAGGTTGCGGAGCGTCTTGCCAGCGGCCCCGGTACAAAAGCCTATGGCATTTTGTCTGTATTGTTACAAGCCTGGTATAACATAGAGTATCTGTTTACCGTTCCTGAGCATGTCTTTTTACCACCTCCAAAAGTAAAGAGTGGTGTTATAAGACTTAC
>CALCUQ010000115.1 GCA_937906795.1 uncultured Bacteroidales bacterium
AAGATCTTGCCCCATTTATTGAGCAGTTGCAGTGGGTGGATTGTGCAATAAGCATTTATCCTAATGCGGGATTGCCAAATGCCATGGGCAAATATGATGAGATGCCCCAATATACTGCAGAATGTATTGGCAGGTTGTCTCAGAAAAGACTTATAAATATAGCAGGAGGGGGTTGTGGAACAACCCCTGAGCACATACAGGCAATTGCAAAGGTTGTAAAGGAGTGTTCTCCAAGAGAATATGGAGAATCTTTGTCGGCCGACAAAAATGTGGACAATCTTTATTTGAGTGGACTGGAATCTCTTCTGGTAAACAGGAATGTGAATAATTTTGTGAATGTGGGGGAGAGGACCAATGTGGCAGGAAGTGCAAAATTTGCCCGCCTGATTAGGGAAAAACAGTATGAAGAGGCTGCTCAGATAGCCAGAAAGCAGATTGAGGATGGGGCAACCATAATTGATATAAATATGGATGATGCAATGCTTGACGGGGCTGTTGAGATGGCAAATTTTGTAAGGTATATAAATACAGATCCTCAGATTGCAAAAGTGCCTTATATGATAGATTCTTCCAATTGGGATTGTGTTGTGGCAGGACTGGAAAATTGTATGGGTAAGGCAATTGTAAACTCTATAAGCCTTAAGGAGGGAGAAGAGGAATTTTTGCGAAAGGCTTCTGTAATTAGAAATATGGGAGCAGCAGTTATTGTTATGGCTTTTGATGAGAGTGGACAGGCTGTTACATTTGAAAGGAAGATTGAAATTTGCCAGAGGGCTTACAAATTGCTTGTAAATGAAGTTGGCTTTAATCCAAGCGATATAATTTTTGATTGCAATATCCTTACAGTTGCAACTGGTATGGCAGAGCATAATGATTATGCGGTAGATTTTATAAATGCGGTAAGGTGGATAAAAGAGAATCTTAAAGGGGCAAAAACCTCTGGAGGCGTTTCAAATCTTTCTTTTGCCTTTAGGGGTAACAATACTGTAAGAGAGGCAATGCACTCTGTGTTTTTGTATCATGCAATTGCTGCAGGGTTGGATATGGCTATAGTTAACCCATCTATGCTCCAGATTTATGATGATATTGATAGGGAGTTGTTAAAGAGGGTAGAGGCTGTTGTCCTTAACAACAAATCTTTGTTGGGGGAAGATGAAAACAAATACGATACTCCAACAGAGGCTTTGGTTGATCTGGCTACAGAGATAAAGGCTAAAGAGGTGGCAGCAAAGCAAGCATCTGAGAGTGGCCACAAGAGTGTTGCAGCTGTGGGAGCACA
>CALCUQ010000116.1 GCA_937906795.1 uncultured Bacteroidales bacterium
TATCGTGGAGTAAAAGACAAATTTCTGTAAAGGCCGGTAATACAGGAAAATGGAGTGTATATATAAAGACTCCGGGATATTGTGTAAACCAGTCTATGGAAATTTATAGCATGTCAGGTAAAATATCAATTGAAAATATCCTTATTGGCCAGGTATGGTTATGTAGCGGGCAGAGCAATATGGAGTTTGAGGTGTTGCCAAGTGAGCAGCAGACATGGATGACAGGGATGGATAATGCTGGAGAACAGTTGCAGGATGCTCATTATCCCAATTTGAGATTCTTTATGGTTAAAAAGGGTTGGGATTATTACACTCCACAAGAAAACTGCACAGGTGAGTGGGTTGTATGCAGTGCAGAAAATGTTAAAAGATATTCGGCAATAGCATTCCTTTTTGGAAAGTATATTCATAAAAATATTAACCAACCTGTCGGGATAATAATAAGTGCATTTGGAGGAACACATGCAGAATCCTGGACAAGAGGGGAGGTGATGCAGAACAATCCTCTTTATAAAAATGTACTTGAAAAATATACTCCGCAGGCAATGGAGCCAAAAGGGTACAGTCATAAAGTCCCCTCTTCCATATGGAATTATATGGTAAATCCAATTGTGGGGTATACAATTAAGGGAAATATCTGGTACCAGGCAGAATCCAATGCGTTCAGAGCAAAAGATTACCCTGCTGTTTTTGAAAATATGGTTAATGACTGGAGAGAGCAGTGGGGGCAGAAAAGATTGCCTTTTTATTTTATGCAGGTGGCTCCGCATTCTACTCAGCCGGCAGCTTTAAGGCTTGAGCAGGCAAAAGTATGGCTTAATGGAAATTTGAAGGATGTTGGAATGGCAACCGTTATAGATGCGGGTGACTCATTGGATCTTCACCCCAAGAATAAAATATTGCCGGCTCGCAGATTGGCTTATTGGGCTCTAAATAAAGAATATGGGAAAAATGTGGAGTGTTGTGGCCCATTGTTTAAATCCTGTAAGGTTAAAGATGGTAAGGTGATTATAACTTTTGAACATAGCCAGGGGCTTTATATAAAGGGCAATGCCGCGGTAAATGATTTGTATATTGCTTCTGCCGACAATAAATTTTATCCTGCCAAGGGTGTTATTGAAAACGGCAAACTAAAAGTTTGGAGCGAGAGTGTATCTCACCCCAAACTTGTAACTTATTGTTGCAGTAATTATTGTAAAGGTAACATTTACAACGCGGCAGATTTGCCTGCATATCCGTTTTCAATAGAGATAAACAAGTAAGATTACTCTTCTCTGGAAATCTCCTTCTTTAGGAATACAGGCTCGTTGTTTTCTGTAAGTCCTTCAATAATAATGGTGTATGTGCTCATATTGTCTGATGTGTAGAAATCTACATTTGCTTTGCCATCAGTTACATTTACATTAGGATCCCAAAATAGCAGACTCCTCAAAGGCTCTTTACCTCTCTTGGAGTTAGGTGTTGTATATTTAGGGAAATATGTTCTTGCAGGTTTTTGCCACCCTAAAGGAGTAGTTGCTGAAACATTTCTTGCTCCACCTCTCTCAATCTGTTTTGTGCTTATCATTACAACACTTCTTGGGAATAGAGAACCATCCATTGAAGTATTGAATTTAGAAGCCTCAACACCTTTAATATATGCAAAGCCATCAATGTCATTTACTGTTAAGAATGACAACTCCTGAAAGGCGATTTCGGGGTCATTGTAAAGCGATCCATTGATGTACACAATAATAGGAGCCCAGCCACCGGTAGGCTGCATTCTTGTAGATCCTCTTCCCGACGGACATACTATATATGGATATCCAATTGAATCACTGAATTTTAAAGGAGGACATGTAGCAACAATGTAGTTAGGCAAATCGTATG
>CALCUQ010000117.1 GCA_937906795.1 uncultured Bacteroidales bacterium
CCGGTTGCTCCAAAAAGCACACCTGCTGCTCCTGAAGCAAAACCTGCTGTGGCTGCCCCAGAGGTAAAACAAAAACCTCAGAACAATGTGCAACCACAACCTGCAAAAGCTCAACCTCAGCAACCTGCTGCAAAACCTAATGTTGTTGCTCCTAAAAAACAGGAGGAGAAAAATAATGCCAATCCTCAAAAGGTAGAGCATATTGAAACTAAGGTTGAAAAGTTGTCGGGACCAAAAATCAGTGGAACTATAGATTTATCTGTTTTTGAGAAAAAGAAACCATCAAATTCAGACAATAACAACAAATCCAATAAAGGCAAGAGAGAGAGAATTCAGAAGAAGGGAGAGAGAGTTGATATTTCCAAAGAGGTGAACAAATCCAACAATAATGGCGGAAAAGGGAACAATGGTGGAAACAACAACCAGAAAAACAACAAGGGAAACAACAATTCTCAAAACAACAACAATAAAGCCAACCCTCACAAAGGAAACAAGAACAAAGAGAAGTTCAAACCAGTAAAAGTGGAGATTGATGAGGATGAGGTACAAAAGCAAATAAAGGAAACTTACCAAAGAATGATTGAGGGGAAAGGTAAGACTAAAGGTTCAAAATACAGAAAAGAGAAAAGAGAACTTAACACTCAAAAACAACTTGAAGAGGAAGAGTTACAACAATTGGAGAGCAATATCCTAAAATTGACAGAGTTTGTAACTGTAAACGACTTGTCAATTATGATGGATGTGCCTGTAACCAAAGTTATTGAGGCTTGTATGAACCTTGGACTTATGGTTTCGATCAACCAAAGACTTGATGCAGAAGCACTTGTCCTTGTTGCAGAGGAATTTGGATATAAAGTTGAGTTTGTAACAGCTGAGATTCAGGAATCTCTTAAAGAGGAAGATGTTGATACCCCTGAAAACATGGTTGAAAGACCTCCTATTGTAACAGTAATGGGACACGTTGACCATGGTAAAACATCTCTTTTGGATTATATTAGAAAAGCTAATGTAATTGCAGGTGAGGCTGGTGGAATTACCCAACATATTGGAGCATACAATGTATCTCTTCCAAATGGAAGAAGAATCACATTCCTTGATACTCCGGGACACGAAGCATTTACTGCAATGCGCGCCAGAGGTGCTAAGATTACAGACTTGGCTATCATTATTATTGCAGCTGACGACACAATAATGCCACAGACAGTAGAGGCTATCAATCACGCCCAGGCAGCAGGTTGTCCAATGATTTTTGCAATCAACAAGATTGATAAACCAGGTGCTAATCCAGACAAGATCAGAGAGCAACTTTCACAAATGAATATCCTTGTAGAGGATTGGGGTGGCAAATATCAATGCCAGGAGATTTCTGCAAAACAAGGTATAGGTATTGAGGATCTTCTTGAAAAGGTATTGTTGGAGGCAGATATGCTTGAGCTTAAAGCCAATCCAAACAAGAAAGCAGTTGGTACAGTTATTGAGTCTGCACTTGATAAAGGTAGAGGTTATGTAGCCACTATTCTTGTTCAGTCTGGTACGCTTCATATTTCTGATGTAATGCTAAGCGGATGCTTTACAGGTAAAGTAAAAGCAATGTTCAATGAGCGCGGACAAAAAGTTACACAAGCCGGGCCATCAACTCCTGTTTCAATACTTGGTCTTAATGGAGCACCTACCGCAGGTGAGACATTCAATATCTTTGATGATGAGAAAGAGGCTAAAGACATTGCAAACAAGAGAGAGCAGCTTATAAGAATCCAAGGACTTAGAACTCAGAAACACATTACATTGGAAGAGATTGGTAGAAGACTTGCAATTGGAAACTTCCAGGAGCTTAACGTTATTATTAAAGGTGATGTTGACGGTTCTATTGAGGCGTTGTCTGACTCTATCATAAAACTTTCTACAGACGAGATTCACGTTAATGTAATACATAAAGCTGTAGGTGCAATTTCTGAATCTGATGTTCTATTGGCAGCAGCATCAAACGCAATTATTGTGGGATTCCAGGTAAGACCTTCTGCCAATGCCAGAAAACTTGCAGATAAAGAGGAGATTGAGATAAGACTTTACTCTGTTATATACGATGCAATAAATGAGATTAAGAGTGGTATTGAAGGTATGCTTGCACCAGAAGAGAAAGAGGAAGTTACAGCTACTGCAGAGGTTAGAGAGACATTCAAAATCTCCAAAGTTGGAACCATTGCAGGTTGTATGGTTAAAGAGGGTAAGCTTACAAGAACTGCTAAAATACGTGTCATTAGAGATGGTATCGTAATATATTCCGGTGTACTTGGATCACTTAAACGCTTTAAAGACGATGTTAAAGAGGTTCAAAGCGGATACGATTGCGGTCTTAACGTAGAAGGCTATAACGACATTAAAATTGGTGATGTTATAGAGGCTTATCAAATTGTTGAGATAAAGAGAACTTTGTAACAACAACAGTTAACACAATCACAAAAAAAGGATAGTTAAACACTATCCTTTTTTTTATGTACCAAACCTTTATTATGTAAAAGCCTGTGAACAATAACAGAAACAGTCCTTACAATAAAAATAAGAAGAAATACAACTACAAGAAAACCAGAAAACAGAATTCTTTGTTTCATCTGCGAAACAACAGTGATAACCTCATAATCTACCGCAAGTATGTCATCCATTTCTTCCGGGAAATTCCACCAGGCCCATTTATATACAATAACACCATTAGCCAGATATGTCAATCCTCCATTAGATCTGTTGAACGAAACAAGTGTTTTATAATCTGCAAAAAAGGTCTTGTATGGAAGAACTTTTGCCACCTGATAATCTGGTGAAGCTGCCAACACATATAATTCTCCACCCAATTGCTCCATATAATTTGCATAGGTTGCAAGTTTAATTGAATCCTCTACAGTAATGTCCTCATCCTCATAATATGACACAAAGAACACAGGATCAGCTTTACTCAACAAATTATCCTGTACATATTCTCCCTGCAAGTCTTTTAGAGCAAAATCTATTGCAAAAGAATTGTCATCACCAGAAATAAGATTTGTTTTAGAGTCTACATACACCCACGAACTGTCGGGAAGATTATCTAAAGTAAAAGACTCCTCTACCCCATCTTTCTGATAAATGAATATAGTCTCATACTCTTTCTCCTGCATTTGTCCTTGTGCTTCAACCAGGTCTGTTCCAGGGCTGTAAAGTCCAAAATCAATAAAAGGGACCCCCACATAAGAATATAAGGCTACCCCAGATATAATTATTGCATAAATGCCAATATATATCCATTGGACACTGTTTCTTGCAATCTGCTTAAATTTATCCCTACTAAAATATATAATAACTGCAAGGCCCAACAAGACTACATTTTTAAAGAAGGTTTCCCAGTTTGTAAGAGAAATCAACTCCCCAAAACAGCCACAATCCTCTATTGGGTCAAAAAGTGCAATTACTAAAGTCAGAAATGTAAAGAAACCTATAAACGCCAATGCAACCTTAGAAAACACATTGGGCTTTAATCCTTTTAGTATTGCCACGCCTATTACAAATTCAGCAATAGGAATTAGCAGAGCCAAAGGATCATTTAGGAAAGAAAAAAAAGAGAGACCAAATGCAGAAAAGTATTCACCTATCTTTAATGAGAAACCTACCGGATCCAATGCCTTTAAGAATCCCGACAAAATAAAGGTCAAACCAAAAACAAATCTGCATATAACTCTAACCAACCTCATTAGCCTGCTTATTTGACAACAGTATCAACAACCTTTTGGATGTTTGCAAAAATCTCACTTGGAGAAAGCATCTTACCATGCTCATCTTCGCAACATACCCTTACAAAATCCTTATCTTTATGTGTCTGCTCCACATAAAAATCTCTTACACAAATCTGAAATCTTATATCGGCCTCATGAATATCAGATTTACCATTCAGATAATCTCTATCATCATCTGCTGCCCTGCTCTCTTTTAGCTTAGAATCCACAAAATCAATAGGGACATCCAAAAACAAATTCAAATCCGGTTTTGGAATACCATATTTCACATACTCGGTATCAAAAATCCATTCTCTCAAATTGCCAGTTTCTCTATCAACCGATTCAAGAAACGTCTCACCACTGTTTTGAGATATAAATGACTGATGCATTTTTAATTTTGCACATTGATACGCAATATTAGAATACACATAACGGTCCAAAAGAACGCAGTCTCCATTTTCCAGCCAGCTATTTATCTGGCCGGCAGCATCCTGCCTGTCCAATGCAAACAATAACGCAACTATCTGAGGGTGCACCTGATCAATTTTTCCCAAATCTCCTGTATGGAACCAACCATCAATTAAAACCTTATTGGTCTCATCAGGATTATTGTAATAACCAAGCATTACATTTGGACCTTTTACAATAATT
>CALCUQ010000118.1 GCA_937906795.1 uncultured Bacteroidales bacterium
CTATGATTATTGAGCGTTTGCTAAGAAAGGCATACAGAATGACCATGTACAGAAATTCTGACAGAAACGGTACAATTCCAGACGCTACTCATCATGGCCCTAAAGTTCTGTTGATCAATAAATATTCTGCATCAGATGGAGATTTGTTCCCATGGAGCTTTAAGGCAAACAACCTGGGAACAGTGATTGGTACAAGAACTTGGGGAGGTATTGTTGGTATAAGCGGGTCTCTTCCATATATGGATGGAACAGATGTAAGGGTACCATTCTTTACCAATTACGATGCAAAGACAGGAGAGTGGATTGTGGAGAATCATGGAGTGGATCCTGATATCCTTATAGACAATGATCCTATTAAAGAGCAAATGGGAATAGATGAGCAGTTGAATAAAGCAATTGAGGTTGCACTTGAGCAATTGAAAGAGAGAAAACCTCTTCCAAAAACTCCTGCTCCAAGAACTCTTAAAGACTTAGGCTTGTAGTGCTTTGTAAGGAAAAACTGCCAGAAATGATTGTTTTTGGCAGTTTTTTAACTTTTTTTTGAAAAAAATTTGGAGAATAAAAAAATATAAGTACCTTTGCATCCGCTTTGGTACTAATCCAAATGCTAATCGGGATGTGGCGCAGTTGGTTAGCGCACCTGCTTTGGGAGCAGGGGGTCCTGCGTTCGAGTCGCAGTATCCCGACAAAATAAAGCACTTACAAGCAATTGTGAGTGCTTTTTTGTTATTAAAAACTCCGAAAAAATTAAAGCTTTAAAAACCATGTTCAACAAAGTTGTTTTAGCGGCTCTTTTATCTTGTATATTGATGCCGGTATCAATGTATGCAATGGAGAACAGTCCAAGTTCTGACAAGTACAAATACCCTTCTGAGGAAAAAATCAAAAGACAGGTAGATTCTGTTTTCAGAAAACTCTCTACAAGGGAGAAGATTGCACAGATAATGGTCATTGACTTTACATCCAGGGACAGTAAGCAGATGTATGCAATTCAGAAAAGACTGGTAAAGAAAGAGAAGGTTGGTGGAATTATTCCTCTTGGAGATGTATTTGTCCCTGCAATAAAGAAGCTTAACGAACTTAACAAGTTGGCAAAGATACCTATGCTTGTTACCCTTGATGCTGAGTGGGGGGCAAGCATGCGTTGGGACCAGATTCCTGCATTCCAATTTTTTATGCAAATTGGAGCATTAAAAAGTGATTCATTGGTATATGAGATTGGAAAGTCAATCGCACAAGAGTGCAGGGCACTTAAGATACAGGTAAATTATTCTCCGGTTGTTGATCTTAACAATAGTCCGACAAAACATATAGTGGATATCAGATCTTTTGGAGAGAATAAAAAGAAGGTTGCAAGATTCAGTATTGCAATGATGAGAGGTATGAGGGATGGTGGAGTAGCAGGTTCTGCGAAACATTTTCCAGGACATGGCGATACAGATGTAGATTCTCACAAAGCATTGCCTGTACTTCCATTTTCTGCAGAAAGACTGGATTCTCTTGAACTGTATCCATTCAAACAACTTATCAAAGATGGTGTTGATATGGTTATGGTGGCACATTTGAGTATCCCTTCACTTGATCCGTCGGGAAAACCATCTTCTATATCAAAGCCTATTGTTACCGGACTTTTGAGAGAAAAACTGGGATATGATGGAATAATATGTACAGATGCACTTAATATGAATGGTGTTGCTGTGGAGAGTGGTCTTGCAAAGAAGGATATCCCTTTGGCAGCATACAAGGCAGGGGTTGATGTGCTTCTTATGCCAGAGGATGTGGAGAATGCCATCACAGTAATTGAGCAAGCTCTAAAACGTGGGGAGATTACTATGGAAGGACTGGACAGAAGGGTAAAGAAAATGCTTGCACTTAAAGCTCGTTTTGGCCTTTTTGATAAAGGTTATGACCCACTGATAGATGTTGAAACTTTAAGTAGTTTTACAGATCCCGAGCTAGTTGATGGTGTGATGGATAAAAAGCTCTCACTTATTAAAGAGGTCTCAAAACAGACAATGACTGTGCTTTTCAATGACAATTCTGCCGGATATGGTATTCCTGTTTCTTTAGAGGGTAAGAAGGTTGCTTATGTTGGGTTCAGAAATCCTCAATTGGGTCATGAGTTTGGTGTATTGGCAAACAGATATGGCAAGGTTGACACACTTATTCTTGGGGATGATGCATCTTTGGCTAAGTTAAAGGATGCCCGTAACAAATTGCGTGGATATGATCTGGTCATTTTTGGATACAATAAGACAGACAGACGCCAATATAAAGGGTTTTCAATTGATCCTCAAGAGATGAGCTTTATTACAGAATGGGCAAAGGAGCAACCTATGATTATGGTATATCTGGGCTCTCCGTATGCAATAACCCGTATGCCTGACCATAAGAATTTTACAGCTTTTCTAGTTGGTTATATGGATAATCAGGTTAATAATTTTGCAGCAGCACAAGTGGTGTTTGGAGGTGTTGGGGCAAACGGAGTTCTTCCTGTTTCTGTAGCATCGTTCAAGGAGGGAGAATCGTATATTATTCCAGACAGATATAGAGAAGAGTATCATCACTACATAGGTACAAAAGCAGATTCACTATTGGCTCTGGAGTATGATATGAAACAGGAAAGCGCGGTTGTTACTTTGCTGCCTCAAGTTGCAGAACTTGTTGCAAGTGGTAAGTTTGGACTTTCTGATACAGTTGGGCAGTTGCTGGAGGGTGATGATAAAAATGCATCATTGACAGTAGAGCAATTGCTTTCTGGCTACAAAAACAGCAATTGTGCCCACTATCTTAAGGAGCTGCTTAACAAATACCGCAAATATGTTTCTGTTGAGGAGAGTGCAAAGAGAATGTTTGCCCAAATGGGAATGTGTTCAACAAAATTTGCTCACTCAACAATCATAACAACAGGAATTGACTGGGGTAAGTACTGTTTTACTCTTAACAATGGAGGAAAATATGCAGGAGTGCAAGTGCTTTCTCCACAAGCAGCCAGGTTGGTTCTTAAATATCGTTAGTTGACTCTTCTGGAATCCCTTACTTTCTGGTGGTATTTCTTTATTACCCCTTCTGGTAGGGAAGCTGAATCAATAAAGCTGCACGTTTGTAAGCGGAATTTTACTGTGGCCGTAGCAAGACACCATGCTACGGCCATATCTACATAATATGCACCGTAGTGAATGGTTTTTAAAGATTCAAACACCTTTGATATTGTATTTTCCTTTAAGAAATAACACATAAGCATTACTACAGCAAACCTTATTTCAAACTCTTTGTCAGAGTTGAGGTATGGTTGCAGAAAATCCCATATTGAGTCATTGGCCCATTTGGCATCGCAACAGAAGATATCGCATACAGACCAGTTGTCAATCAGCGGGATAAAAGCTCTTACAAGTTCCATGCGTTCTGTTTGTTCCATTTTGGCAAGGTTTATTACCATCCCAACAATCATAACCTCTTCAAAATAGATATCCTTGCATTTTTTGTCTATTGCACCGCAAGATTGACTGTAAAAGCCATACCCTTTAAGAAATTCTCTCCAATCCCCTTTTACAATCTCTTTTGCCAGCTTTCTTAGCAAAGGAACTTTTACCCCCATAATTGTGTTTTTGTTTGTAAGCACAAGCTTCTGGTGGAATTCTTTATATTTTGTATCTGAAAGTATTTTGAGTTTCTCTATCATATTTGGTAAAATTACTAAATTTTGATTAAGAGTGTGTATATTTGGATTGATTTGTAAAATTGATGATATGGAGAGTATAAAAGAGATTTATAAGATAGGAAAAGGCCCATCGAGCAGTCATACTATGGGACCGC
>CALCUQ010000119.1 GCA_937906795.1 uncultured Bacteroidales bacterium
ATCTTGTTGATTGCCACAACAGTATGGCTTGGCTTGATTGGATTTTTGGATGATTCAATTAAAGTATTCAAGAAAAACAAAGATGGTCTTAACGGTAAATACAAAATCATTGGACAAGTGGCATTAGGTCTGGTAGTAGGACTTGTACTTTGCTTTAACTCCAATGTTATTGTTAGAGAGAAAGCCTCTTCCAGAGAGGCAAATGCACATGCAGAGGTAGAAGTTGAAAGAAACCACACCAGTATAGCATATTTTAAAGATGCAAAAAGTACAATTACAACAATTCCTTTTGTAAAAGACAATGAGTTTGACTATCAATGGCTCTCTCCATTTAAAGGAAAATGGGACGAGATTGCCGGATGGGCAATATACATTATTATAATAATATTTGTGATTACCGCTGTTTCCAACGGATCCAATCTTACAGATGGAATGGATGGCCTGGCAACCGGAATATCGGCATTTATAGGAATTACAATTGCTGTACTTGCATATTTGTCGGGAAACTCAATATATGCCTCATACCTTAATATTATGTACATTCCATTCACTGGAGAAGTAGTTATATTTATGGCAGCATTTATTGGTGCTCTTGTGGGATTTCTATGGTACAATACATTCCCTGCACAAGTATTTATGGGCGACACAGGCTCTCTTGCATTGGGAGGTATAATTGCAGTTGCTGCAATCATCATTAGAAAAGAGTTGCTTATCCCTATTTTATGCGGAATTTTCTTTGTTGAGAGCCTTTCGGTAATAATACAGAGATATTACTTTAAATATACAAAAAAGAAATATGGACAAGGGAGACGCATTTTTAAAATGAGTCCTATACATCACCATTTTCAAAAAGAGGGAATTGATGCCCTAATACAGAGTCCTCAAAAGGCAATTCCAGAGGCAAAAATAGTTGTAAGATTTTGGATTATTGCAATATTACTATGTGCAATAACAATAATAACCTTAAAAATTAGATAATTATGCAAAGAATAGTTGTTCTTGGTGGTGGAGAGAGCGGCGTAGGTTCTGCAGTACTTGCAAAAGTTAAAGGATTTGATGTATTCCTAAGCGATGGCGGAAAACTTAAAGATTCCGCAAAACAGATGCTTGCCCAATGGGAAATTGCGTGGGAAGAAGGGGGACATAGCACAGAGAAAATCCTTAACGCAAATGAGGTTATTAAAAGCCCGGGAATTCCAGAAGATGTTCCATTGGTATTGGCAATAAAAGAGAAAGGTATTAAAATAATATCTGAGATTGAATTCGCAGGAAGATATTGCAATGCAAAAAAAATCTGCATCACAGGCAGTAACGGTAAAACCACCACTACATCGTTAATTTACTATATGCTTAAGAATGCAGGACTTAATGTTGGCCTTGCCGGTAATATAGGACAAAGCTACGCATACCAGGTAGCAACAGAAAAATATGACTATTATGTTCTGGAATTGAGCAGTTTCCAATTGGACGGAATGTATGACTTTAAAGCAGACATTGCCATTTTAATGAATATTACTCCAGATCATCTTGACCGTTATGAGTTTAATATGCAGAATTACATAAACTCAAAGTTCAGGATTACACAGAACATGAAAGAGGAGGATTGCTTTATTTTCTGTCAGGACGATCCAATAACAATTGGAGAACTTAACAAGATTGTTCTTAGAGCAAAAATGTTACCTTTCTCCCAAGAGAAGGAGGTTGAGCAGGGTGCATGCACAATTGGAGAGGAGATTCATATAAGATATGATGGCGAAGATGATTATATCTATATGCAGGAACTTGCACTGGCAGGAAAACACAATATATACAATTCAATGGCAGCAGCTATTGCGGCAAAAGCCATAAAGATTGACAAGAAAATAATTAGAGAGAGCCTTATGACATTCCAGGGTGTAGAACATAGAATGGAGAAGGTGTTAAAAATAAAGGATGTACTATATATAAATGACTCAAAAGCAACAAATGTAAACTCCAGCTGGTATGCACTGGAAAGTATGCAAACACCAGTTGTGTGGATTGCAGGTGGCAAAGATAAAGGTAATGATTACTCTCCATTGTACGACTTTGTAAAAGACAAAGTAAGAGTTCTGATCTGCATGGGATTGCATAACGAAAAGCTACATGAGAATTTTGAGGATAAGGTAGATATAATAATTGATGTACAATCTGCACAAGATGCAGTTGCAAAAGCATACCAACTTGCCAAACCTGGTGAAACAGTCTTGCTGTCTCCATGCTGTGCAAGTTTTGATTTGTTCAAAAGTTACGAAGATAGAGGAAACCAATTTAAAGAGGCTGTGAGAAACTTATAGAAGCTATGGATACCAATAAAAAAATAGAATGGGGAATAGGAGGTGATAAAGTTATATGGACAATAATATTT
Organism: uncultured Bacteroidales bacterium; assembly: GCA_937906795.1. GTDB lineage: Bacteria > Bacteroidota > Bacteroidia > Bacteroidales > UBA932 > Egerieousia. Next base: position 2,387 of record CALCUQ010000119.1, read on the forward strand.
GCATTATCGTTCATATCAATTTTACTCATCTACTCTTCAAGTAGTACATTGGCTTTTAAAGAAAAGACAACCAACTTTGCTTTTATGATCAAGCAGGTTGCATTTGTTGCAGGCGGATTGGGTATAGCTTACGGTTTTTCCAGAATTCCTTTGGGTATTTACAGATCACTCTCAACCTTTGCATTTTGGGTAAGTGTTGGACTAATGGTATATACCTTATTGTTTGGAGTTGAGATCAACCATGCAAAAAGATGGATGGATATTGGCCCTATACGGTTCCAGACAACCGAGATTATAAAGATCACTATTCCGTTGTATCTTGCCAAAGTATTGGAAACAAGCAGTCTGGATACTTTTAAGGAGTATTTAAAAAAAATACTTATTCCACTAGGCATAGCCTTTTGCCTTATAATACTATGCAGTGTATCTACAGCATTGTTTGTGGCCATTCTAAGTTTTGCAATCCTTGTAGTTGGAGGTGTAAAGTTTAGTCATATCCTTAAAACTGCCGGTATTGGTGGTGGATTGTTGCTTATAGTTGTTGTGTTACAACTTACAGCCAACATTATCCTTATACCAAGACTTGCCACTGCAATTGACCGCGTAAAAGAGTTCTTCCAGGGTGACCTTACAGAGCAGATGAAAGAGATGGATGTTCACCAGAAACAGAAACTTGCCGACGAAACATTTCAGGCAGATATGGCCAGAGTGGCAGTTTCTTCTGTTGGAATATTAGGTAAAGGACCTGGAAACAGTACTCAGCGATATGTGTTGCCTCACCCCTACTCAGATTATGTATATGCAATTATAATAGAGGAATACGGACTATTTGGAGGAGCAATTGTTCTAATGTTGTATATATGGTTCCTCTACCGGTGTGTAATACTGGTAAAGAACTGTACAAAAAACTTTTCTGCCCTCACTGTGGTTGGTATAGGCTTGCTCATAACAATCCAGGCTATTCTACATATTCTTGTAAATGTGGGAATTATGCCTGTAACAGGTCACACATTACCCCTTATAAGTTATGGTGGCACATCATTCCTTATCCTTTGCTCAGCATTTGGAGTGATTTTGTCGGTGAGCAGAACTATAGAAATTACTTCTAAAAAAATGAAAGGAAGTATGCCACAGGAACA
>CALCUQ010000120.1 GCA_937906795.1 uncultured Bacteroidales bacterium
CCTGCCCTGCTGGATGTTTGGGAGAACATTTCCACATATGGAAAAGAAAAACAGAGAGCTTTGTGCTATGAGGGGGAAGATATTATAAGAAAAATATATATGATTGGCCTGGGAGTGGACAGCATATCATATGTAACTCCTAATCAAGCAAATGAACTTAAAGAACTTGCAAGCAGAATAAAGCCTGATTTTTACAGGAAAGGATATGATTTTCTAAATAATTCAATTGAATGCATAGAAAGGAATGTAAATCCAAAATTTATTTTCTGCGATTTGTGTAATTGCATTTATCATACAATATAAATATGAACAAAAAACATGAATACGATTGCCAAAGAGGTTGTGAAAAAGAGGTAAATTCACAAAATGAGGCAATTTTTACATATAACAGACAATGTTGTAAACTTAGTGTCTTTGACTGGCTTAGCGGAATCAGTGACGATTTCTATAAAGATTTGTTTGAGGTAAGATTCAAAAACACAAGAAAGATTGTATACAGGAATGACTCAGGGCAAAGTCTTAAAATTGGAGATATTGTTGTTGTAGAGGCTCAGAACGGATGTGATGTTGGAATCATTACCCTTAGCGGTCCAATTATTGGCAAACAGCTAAACAGAGACAGAATAGACCCTAAAACATACGAATTCAGGAAAATATACAGAAAAGCACGTCCTGCGGATATAGAAAAATGGCAGGAAGCTATTGCCAGAGAGCATAAAACCATGATTCGCTCCCGACAAATGGCTGCCGACCTTAACCTTAATATGAAAATTGGAGATGTTGAGTTCCAGGGAGATGGAACCAAGGCTATCTTCTATTATATTGCAGATGAGCGTGTTGATTTTAGACAACTTATCAAAAACTTTGCAGAGGAGTTTAGGATTCGTATTGAAATGAAGCAAATTGGAGCCAGACAAGAGGCTGGTTTGATTGGTGGTATAGGTGTGTGCGGCCAGGCTCTTTGCTGTTCAAGATATATGAACGATTTTCAGTCCATTACAACCCAGACTGCAAGATGCCAGGATTTGTCGCTTAACCCGCAGAAACTTGCAGGGCAATGTGGCAAGTTGAAATGTTGCATTAACTATGAAGCTCCGGCATATATGGATGCCCAGACCAAACTTCCTAGAGTTACCGAGCCTTTGCATTTGGAAGATGGAGATGCGTATCTGATGAAAACAGACATTCTAAAAGGTTTGATGTGGTTCTCATACGATCCTCACAGTATGTCAAATATGATAACTCTTACCTCCAAAGAGGTTAAGGATATTATCTTCAACAACAAAAAAGGACTTAAATCACCATCTATCCTGGAGAGTGCAAAACAGGAAAAGACCCCTGAATTCTTTAGCGCTGTTGGAGAAGAGAGTATTTCCAGATTTGATACAGAGAAGAAAAAGAAACAT
>CALCUQ010000121.1 GCA_937906795.1 uncultured Bacteroidales bacterium
GAGTTCTCGGATGGCTTGGCCTTTATTGCCGTTGTATTTGAGTGAAACATTCGGGGCCGACAAGCAGATGATTGGCATAGTGCTGTCGGGATATACGCTTACTGCCCTTATAATAAGGCCATTCAGTGGCTTTTTGGTTGACAGTTTCCCAAGACGTACGGTCTTGCTGGTGAGTTATTTCCTTTTTACACTGCTCTTTGCCGGCTATCTGGTAGCCGGTTCTCTGGTACTTTTTGCAATAATACGTACTTTGCACGGAGCTCCTTTTGGGGCATCTACAGTTTCTAACAGTACTGTGGCGATTGATGTTCTCCACCCCTCAAGAAGGGCTGAAGGCATAGGTTATTATGGCTTGAGCAACAATATCGCAACAGCTATAGGACCTACGGTGGCCCTTATGATTTATGGTGTATGTGAGAGTTATGATGTGCTTTTTGTGATTGCCCTGCTTGTAGCTGCTGCCGGTCTGGTTATAAACAGCACACTTGACCTGAAACCGAGAGAGACGGTCAAGGATAAGGCACCGGTCTCTCTGGATAGGTTCATACTTCTCAAGGGTTGGAGCCAGGGCCTGTGTATGATATGCTATGCATTCTCCTATGGTGTATTGGCAACATACATAGCAATATATGGCAAGAATGAGCTGGGGATTACCGGTGGAACAGGACTTTTCTTCATGCTGCTGTCAATAGGCCTGATATTGTCGCGTCTAATTGGCAACAGATCACTAAGGGAGGGCAAGATTGTCGAGAATGCTTCCGGAGGTGTGGTTGTGGCACTTGTCGGATACCTTATATTTGCAGCATTACATAACCATTGGGGGTATTATGGTGCGGCTCTTGTAATAGGGTTGGGCAACGGACATATGTTCCCTGCTTTTCAGACAATGTTCATAAACCTTGCCTCAAATGAACAGAGGGGAACGGCAAATTCAACCCTTCTTGTCTCTTGGGATATAGGTGTGGGATTGGGTATTCTTGTCGGTGGAAGTGTGGCGGAGCATTTAGGTTACCATCAGGCCTTCTGGACCGCATTTGGAGTAAA
>CALCUQ010000122.1 GCA_937906795.1 uncultured Bacteroidales bacterium
CTTGCTCAAAGCACATGCGCATAAAGTTCATTCTGTTGTTGAGATCGCCTCCAAATCTGTCTTTTCTTCTGTTTGTGTATGGTGAAAGGAACTGGCTTATAAGGTATCCATGTCCTGCATGTACCTCTACACAATCAAATCCAGCCTCTTTGGCAAGTCTTACAGCATTGCCAAACTCTTTGGCCATTTGTATGATTTCACTCTCTTTCAATCCTCTGTGAATTGTAGGAGAATATAAATTGAATCCTGTTGATGCAGATACCGGGATGCATTTGGTAAATGTGCTGTGACTCATATTTCCGCAATGCCCAATCTGTATGGAAGCAGCTGCTCCCTCTTTATGAATTGCATCTGTAATCTTTTTTAAATCTGGGACAATTTGAGGTCTTAACCACAACTGATCCTTAAATGAAAGACCACTTTGGGTAACAGATGCATATGCAAGTGTGGTCATGCCAATACCACCTGCGGCTACGCTTCTATGATAATCAAGCAACATTTGTGACGGGCTGTTGTTTGTAGCCATATTCTCAAATGCCGCTGAACGGATTGTCCTGTTTCGTAATGTAATAGGACCTAATTTATATGGAGTAAACAGTTTACTCTCTTTTTCTAGTATATCCACGGAATAACACGTTTTAATTTTCTTTTTTCTACTTCCCCTCCAAACTCCTCTTTATATCTGGTATATATTGCAGCTGCCCTTGGTACAAGGTTAGCAAAAGTCCACCATGCAAATACTGCTCCCGACAAACTCCAGGTAAGGATTGCAAATCCTGTCCACTCTACTATCTCCCCAAAATAATTTGCAGAAGTAACATAATTGTACATACCCCCTTTTGGTAAATAATGTCTTGTATCACCAGGTTTTCTTAATCCCCTTATAACCGAGTCTGAATGGATATTTATAAACATACCTGCAAAAAATATTACCGTTCCAACTATAAATTGAGGGGTGGTTAACCATTCGTTTGTATACATCTGTTCTGGAGATACAAAAAACAGCCATCCACCTTGCATAAAGGCATTGAGAATGTTGAATATTACTCCCATCAGTATAATTGAAAGTGGCATTCTGCTTTTTCCTTTAAGCAAAAAGGGGAATATGAATGACCTCTGGAAATAATGGGTTTGGAACAATATGAAAATTACAATAGTAGCAATGGAAATACTTCTGTAGCTGAGCATATAAAGGATGAACATAACTATAAATACTGGAGATTCCATAAGAATCCATCCAATCTTATTGTTTACAGAAGGTCCCCATTTTTTTGTCGCAAATTTGCCGTAGCCTGCAGTGACAAAATATAAGGATATGAATACCACCAATGCTGTGATACTCATTATTACTAAAAATCCGTTAAAAGTTTGTGTCATTTCTATCTGAATATAACTCACAAAAATAATAAAAAATTGTAATTTTGTTGTATGAAACAGGTTTATGATTTTCTCTCTTGTTTGCAAGAGAACAATAACAGGGAGTGGTTTAATTCTCATAAAGATGAGTATAAGCAGGTGCAAGCCTACTTTAATTCATTTGTAGAGTCTTTGATATATGAAATATCTTTGTGGGACAAGGATATCTGTGATAGTAATTTACAGATAAAGGATTGTACTTACAGAATCTATAAGGATCTGAGATTTTCTAAAGATAAGCTTCCTTATAAAACGCATATGGGGGCTTATATATGCAAAGGTGGCAAGAAATCTGAGTATAGTGGTTACTATTTTCACATTGAGCCTAAGGGGGAAGGGGAGCATTCTTATTTGGGTGGAAATCTTCTGGCTTGTGGATTGTATTGTCCATCTGCCCAAATTATAAGAAGTGTTAGGGATGAGGTTTATGTAAATGGCAATAGTTTTTTGAATGCTATGTCTGCAGGGGCACAGAGAGGTTTTGTATTGGACAATTCCAGTGCACTTAAAAAGGTTCCAAAAGGGTTTGAGGATGTGAGGCTGCAGTGGGCAGATTTATTAAAGCAAAAGGATTATTGTTTGTTTAAGAATGTAACAAAGGAGTATGTGTTGGGGGAGAATCTTTTGGAGAGGGTAGTGGAGGATTTTAAATGTACATATGAATTCAATAGAATATTAAATTTGGCTGTTGATTTTGCTTTAGAGGATATGTAAATCTATTTCTATATATCAAAGTTAATCCATAAAAAGAACCACCAATTTGCTTTGCAAATCGGTCCCCCACGTCTAAAGTGGACCAAGACTTTTTATGGATTAACTTTGTATTACCGATTCAATATTTACCCACAAGATAATTACCAATTTGCTTTGCAAATCGGTCCCCCACGTCTAAAATTAAAATTCTAGAGTTGGATTATTGTACCGGTGTTGAACTGGTGGTAGTTATTGCCAAGAATTTCACTTAGTTGCTCTGATGCTTTTTTACATGTACAGTGTCCGGAATATATTCTTGTGTGAGGGTACATTTTTTTAAGGGTAGATGCTGTTTCTTTAATTATATTCTGTTGTTGTCTCTCTTTACTTGTATCTTCATTTACAGAGAGATAGTCTACAAAGTGCAGCCCTCCAACAAATAGGATAATCTTTTCTCTGCTTCTGTCTACAGAGCATTTGGTTGCTCTTGAGATATGTTCTACGCACTCTTCCAATGTGTTTAGAATTCCGTTATGTGTGCATGGTGATATTACGGCGTATTTGTCTGGATCTATTTCTACAAGAGTTGCTATCTCGTGTGAAAAGTTGTCGGGAAGATCATTCTTATAAAGGAATGAATTTCCTGGAGGAAGGGGATACTTTTTGTTGTTTGAAAATGATGGAATAACTGTAACTCCTTTGTAAATGGTTGTAGCCTGGTCTATTTCATTGAATCTGGAATTATGCTCAATAAAAAGGGAATTTTCCATGCCAATGCTGCGGAATTCTCTCAAACTGAATCCGTTTATTGTTGTGTTTTTGGGTCTGCAAGAGAAAAATTTTTCCCCTTTAATAGATTTATGTAAAGTTATTTGTGCAATGGAATTTTCCTCTAGGAAACTTCTTAATCCTCCAGTGTGGTCGTTGTGCCCGTGAGATATTATAACATTTTCTATATCACTTGTTTGAGGAAGATTTAGCAGCTGCATATTTGTTATAAATTTTCCCGATGCACCTGTGTCTACAAGAAAATTCTTGCCATTGCAATTGAAGTATATGCATAGTCCATGTTCACTATGCAATGTTTCATTTAAGTTGTCAGGTGTATTGTCTATAACAATATAGAATTCCATAATTATCTCAATCTGTTTGCTTTAAAGTGGGGCCTAATGAAAAATATAAGATATAAAAGACCTATTATGGTCATTATTAAGCTAATGGCGTATGTGGTTGAGTAGCTTGTGTATTGTGCTATTATTCCGCCAAAGAATACTCCTGCTCCAACGCCAAGGTCGAAAAATGTAAGGTATGTTGCATTGGCAATTCCCCTCTCTGTGTCTTTGCCAAGGTTAATCATCATAGTTTGCACTGTAGGAGATATTAGACCGTATCCTCCCCCCATAAATATTGCAGAACCAAAGAATGCTATTGGATTATGTATGAATGCTACAAGAAAATATGCCACAACCAGGCACAATACGCCACAAATGAATACAGTTATATATTTCCCCCCTCTTAATAGTAGCGACGAGGATAGTCTTGCTGCAACAAGTCCGGCAGAAAATATTGAAAAATAATATCCAACCCCTTGTGTAATTCCAACCTCTTTTGTTGCGTAAATTGACAAATATACTGTTACAATTCCATAACCGAATGTTAGAAGTGTCATTACGCAAGCTTCTGGAATTCCCTTTTTTAGAAGTAGGTTTCTGGGAGAGAATTTTTCTGTTGAACGCTCGTTCTTTTTAGTAATTTTTATGCTAGCAGCGTTGGCAAAGCCAATAAGACCTATTATAAATACGGTTAAAAAGATTATATCATATTCTACGTTATTCTCGTGCATAAACAAGGATATCAGTGGACCAAATGCCATTGCAAGGCTGGTAGATGAGGTATATATGCCCATCCCCTGTGCCCTTTTGTTTTCTGGAATAATATCTACAGCCATTGTGTTAACTCCTACGGTTGAGCATCCGTATGCAATTCCATGAACAAATCTGATTATAAAAAATAATGTAACAGTTGCAGCCAGTGTGTAGCTCAGACACATTGCAATATAGAAGATGTAAAATGCCATCATAAGTGGTTTTCTGGAAAGTTTGTCGAGCCAGAAACCTGCAATAGGTCTTGTTATTAGAGCTGCTATTGTGTAGAGTGATAATATTGTACCTATAACGCTGCTGCTGGCATGCAGGTGATCTGCCAGGTACAGAGGTAATATTGGCAAGAGCATATAAAATGCTATATACATCAGAAAATTGCCAATATTTATAAGTATAAAATTTTTACTCCACAACATTTGCTCAAATTTGGGTGCAAATGTAGTTATTATGGATTAAATGAAAATAACTTATTTAAGCAAATTTACTTTTCTTCTAAATTTTTAGTAGAATATTTGTTCTTCTAAAAAATTAGTAGTAAGTTTGCATACAAATAGAATTATATGGCACGAAAAGATAAGAAAATTATCCTTACCAGAGGAGAAGAAGAGGTAATGCAAATGTTGTGGAAATTGCAAAAAGGTACAGTAAATGATGTATTGGATAGTTATGGAGATGATAGACCCAAATACACTACAGTGGCAACTTTTCTAAAACTATTGGAGGATAAAGGTTATGTGGGTCATTTGCAGCAAGGTAAAAGTAATATGTATTATCCATTGGTGGAAAAATCAGATTATGCGGGATCAGTGGCCAGTAATGTGTTGAATAGTTTTTTTGGGGGATCGCTTATGCAAATGGTCTCTTATTTCAATAAAGAAAAAAAACTTTCTATGGATGAAAAGCAGGATCTTCTTCGCCTTGCACAACAAATAATGGATAATGAAGATTTAAAATGACTAAAATACTGGAAATATTTATTTTGAGTGGACTTTCATACCTCATATATGCTTTGTGTATGGGTAGAAATGTCTCATATGTCATTAGAAAAAATTATCTTCTATTAAGTATTATTGCATCGGGCATAATACCTTTTATTGAAATTCCAGTAGAGGTAACAGTGACACAAGAAATATATGATGTGTTGCAATATGAACCATATGGAAACAATGAATATATTAATTTTCTGCCATATGTTTATGTGGTAGGTGCATCATTGAAGGGAATTATATTCTTTATGCAGTTCCTTGCTATAAAAAAGAATTTGGTTAAAAATGTTACTTCTAAATATAATTACAAAGGAGCTCAAGTATTTGAGTGTGCAAGAAATAAAGGAAATGAGTTCTCATTTTTTTGGATGATTTCAATTTCTGATAGCCTCACTTCAAAAGAAAAGACTCTTATATTGGAACATGAGTTGAGCCACGTAAGACATAAACATTCTTTAGAAAAGGTAATTCTAAGTTTTATTAAGGTTGTAATGTGGTTTAATCCATTTGTATATATTGCCGCAATACATATAGAAGAATTGCAGGAATATGAGGCTGATTTTGATGTGATACAAAGTGGTGCAGACAGAAAAGAATATGTTTCACTTATTGTAGAGCAGGTAATAACTTCGGCATTACCTGTGGGATCGAAATTCTATAGCTATTTTACAAAGAGCAGATTCGAAAGGATTATTAATCCTCCAAAAAACACTAAGAATATAGCAGTTATACCTTTTGTGGTACTTTTATCAATTATGATATTGTTTACAATGCAGGCAAACTGTCTGACTTATCAAGATGGTATGAGTATACCATACATTAATTCAGAAACTGATTCCCTTCTCCAAGATGGGAAAAAGCACCTTTATACTCCCGATAAAGAGAAATTTAATAAAAATAAAATACAATCTGTTCCGGAACCAGATGAGCAAATTCTTATGATAGTAAGGTAATCCTAAAAATTGTTTATTATGAATGTAAAAAAGTATTTTGCAACAAGAGTAATTCTTGTTGTTGTAGTGTTTTGTGCAAGCAACTTTACCTTAAGAGGACAATGGCTGTGGCCTATTGATGGTGCAAAAGCTGGAAATGACATTATACTGGTTCCGCAGCAATATATTGACAATGAACATAATTTTGCTGATTTAATTATTGCTGCCCCAGTTGGTGCCCTAGTTGTGGCACCTGAGGATGGTGAAATAAAGATTTTATCTGTGGGGATATACACAACTTTAAGATCTACCTATTCTTCTGGTTTTACTCAGGGATCATTTGATTCACAAATTACAGCTTACAAGGCTAAATATAAGAGTTTGCCTGTAAAGGATCAGTATATTAACGGATGTGTGGGTTTGTCTTTAAAGAATGGACAGAAGATCTATATTTCAGGATTACAAGGTAATATAGAACTTAAAACAGGAATGAAAGTATTAAAAGGTGATCAGTTGGGAACTGTTTCATATTGTTACCATAAGATTAATAAACCTTCAATCATGCTAAGTGTTTCTACGCCCGACAGTAAACCTGCAGATCCTATGACTCCATTTGGTCTAAAAACTACATTTAAGGAAGCTGGGGA
>CALCUQ010000123.1 GCA_937906795.1 uncultured Bacteroidales bacterium
CAGACCCATAAGTACAAGTATCACACCTGCAAGTACGGTAGCAATGATAAGGCCTGAGATGCCATATTGGGCAACGATGCCGTATACAATTACGATAAATGCTCCGGTTGGACCTCCAATAAGGAAGTGCGAGCCGCCAAGCAATGAAACAAGGAAACCTGCAACAACTGCAGTAATAAGACCCGGTTGTGGTGAAACACCCGATGCAATACCAAATGCAATTGCAAGAGGGAGGGCAATGATACCCACAATGATACCGGCAATAAGGTCTGCGGTAAATGTCTCCTTTGTGTAGTTTCCTTTCTTGAATACTTCAAGAATTTTAGGCTGGAAGACTTCAGCCAAATTGAATTTTGCCATATAAGGGGTTATTTGATTAATATTCCTGGAAAACGGGCGCAAATATAGTAAAAAAGGGACTCCCTGAATAGGAAATCCCTCTAAATTTTACTGGAAACCAATACTTTTACACGCATTTTTATGGGTGTGGAGAGTACCGGTCATCTGGCATTATTTGAAAAGAGCCAAAACTTTCTTAATAATTACAGCAGAATCTTCGGTAGCCGGAATTACAAGATCAGGCTCTGCCTGCACAAACTCATTCTCGCTCTTGAAGCGTTTCTCACCACCGCCTGTGATGTTGAGCATTACGGTCTCATCTTTTGTGATTTTGCCGCTCTCAAGGGCCTTTTTAAGGCTGCAAACTGCAACAGCTGCTGCAGGGTTGATATCAATGCCCTCAAGTTTCTCAAACAATTCACCGGCTGCCCTAAGTTCCTCGTTTGTTACAATCTCAATGTCACCGCCGGTTGCTTTGAGAGCATCGTAGAGTCCGCCGGCTAATGAGTATGGAGGTCTTCTGTTAGAAAGTACCTTTGCATCAATTGCAAGGGCGCGTTTTACAGCATCCTCTTCGTCATACTGCAACAAGGCTCTGCTGTCCTGTTTGAAGGCGTCATACATTGGTGTAAAAGGAATATTCTGTGATGGGATTAGTTTCATGAGTTTGTTGCCAAAGCGGCCGTCCTCAATGAATCTCAAGTTTGCCTCCCATGCTGCAATTGTGCCTGTGCCGCTTCCAATGGCCTGGAAATAGCTGTCGGGAATATGGCCTATATGCTCAACAGCAGAGAGTACGGTTGTGCTCATGCCGTCTCTGCGGGCAACGTTCTTTGCACCGCCCTCCTCAAGGAATGCTGCCGATTCACAAACTTTTGCACCAAGTTGTATGGCATCAAAATAGTCTGTTCCTGCAGGGGTACAGATGATTTTTACGCACTTGTTCAAAGGCTTTTTGAACCATAGGGCATTCATGTTCTCAAAAGGAACCGCAATTACAATTGGAATATTGTTCTCAGAACATACCTGTGCAAATGCTCTTGCAGTATTGCCGGCAGAAGCAACAACAAGTATCCTTTTCTCATCTTCGGGAAGTCTTCCGCATACAGAATAGGCCTCGGTCTCCTTGAATGAGCAGGTGTTCATTTTTGCCCCTTTT
>CALCUQ010000124.1 GCA_937906795.1 uncultured Bacteroidales bacterium
ACTTCATCATAAGATATTTCAATAACGTTTCCATCACCATCTATCGAGTACATCGGAGTCTTGTTTTCAATAATATCTTTAATATATATCCAAATATGTTTGTTTTGTATAGTGAAGTCCATCTGTTGTAAAATATCCGTGTTCAATAAGATGCTTATATGTATCTATATATGTTATTTCTAAAGGCAACGAGCTTTTTATTTTATCATTAAAATCTTCAATACGAACATTTAACTCTGAATAACTCCCGTCGCACGGATTAACAGATAAGACATAAATATTATTGTTTGCTAAGAACTCTGCATCAAATGAATTATACAAGTTTATATAGCTTTGAATATAATCAAGGTCATTTACTCCTAATCCTATAATTACATCTTTGTTTTTAAGAGAGTATATGTATTCTTCATTTTCTTTAATCATCCCCCACGTTTAATACAGTTACTTCTGATAGTTCTGCTGCTTGTAATGTCAACAGTTGGGCTGTTTTATATGCCTATGAGCATTTCTGCCGATAAATATGCCATACATATTAACCGTAGTTTGAAAATTAAGACCATTCCAATGGCAGATGTAAAATCTGTACGTTTGTGTCCACCAACAATGGGCGCTATACGTATATTCGGAAGTGGTGGATTCTTGGGTTACTGGGGCTGGTTTAAAGAACGTGACCTTGGTAAATACTTTGCCTACTATGGGCGCTCAAGTGATTGTTTCTTAGTGGAACTCAAGGATGGCCGCAAATATATGTTGGGATGTAAGAATGCCCCTAAGATGGTAGATTATATTCAATCTTTGATTAAGTAACTTGAAGATTTATGGATGAGAAATTATTTTTCCATTGGGAGACACAGGTAATAGTGATAACTATTGTGTTTGAGCTCATTATGATTGCTTCTATTGTTTATGTGTGGTGGGGAATTTCCTTAAAAGAAAAACTGATGGAGAGCATAGCCCGTATTGTAGTAATTTTAGTTATCATTGGCGCGAATGCGTCACTATTTACAAAAGTTCCTATGTGGGTCAAGTGTGGAGAAGAAGAGATATGTATCCAGAAAATTATCGGGAAGAAAAATATTCCTTATAGTATTGAATTGATAGCACCTAAAGTCATTTCTGGCAGTATAAGGAAAGGTGCAAGCGGAGGTACTGGAGGATATGTTGGCAGATTCAAGAACAAATCTTTGGGTATGTATACAATGTATGCTACAGAGAAAAAGGATTTGGTGCTTGTACAATGTGAGGAAGAGACTATTGTTTTTAATTGTAGGGAGAGGGACGGGCTTGTTGAGTATGTTAATGGAATAATTGAAAGGGAGAATAAATATATTTAACTTATGAAAAAATTTTTAAGAATATTTTTCAAGACAATAGTTTACTTGTTGGCAGTTATAGGTTTGCTTACAATACTTTTCTTGGTAGCTGTAAACAAAGTTGGCTATAGCATAGGACTCAATATTGCTGATAAACAGTATAATGCATATGTGGATTCTCTAAGAAGTGCAGGTCCATATAAGAACGATACTGTTAATCTTAATATGAGAATAACTATAGATTCATTAAGGGCAGCAGAGATTAAAGAGTATTTTCAATTGGATACATTGTATTCAGTTGAGGATGATACTTGGCACAAAGCACTGGCAATAGGAAAGTTTGTTACAAACAATATCCCTCATGCCAACCAAAAGGAATATCCTCAGAATGTAGATGCAGTAGGATTGTGGGAATACACTAAGAATGTAGAGCCGGCTTTTAATTGTAGATTGCATAGTATTATGACATTTGAACTGCTCTCATCAGTGGGAATTAAAGCCAGATATATAACTTGTCTGCCTCAGGATGTAAATGATCGTGATTGTCATGTGGTAAATGAGGTGTGGTTACCAGAACAGAATAAATGGGTAATGCTTGATACAGATATGGGAGGGCATTTTGTAACCGATATTTCCGGCAAATTACTTTCATTGAAAGAAATGCGTGAACATTATATTGCTGACAAGGAAATGATTTTCTATCCAGGTTATGAAGATGGCCACTCCAATAAAACATATTACTACAAGTATATGGCAAAGAATTCATACTGGTATGCTCGCTGGAATAATCTTGGTTTTTATCAGGAGGATTACGACAATCATCCAAACTATGAATTGAGGGAGACATATTACGCCCTTGTGCCAAGCGGATTTGAGCCATTTGACAAAAAACACAATAGACATACATCAACCGCTACAAACGACGAGGAACAGTTCTGGAAGTAGTTCAATAATAATATGAGTTCCCTAAATAAATATAATTTATAGGAGCAGTACTTACGGCTCTTGCACGTGATTAAGTAAATACCTGAACTTTTTGCTACGGAACTTGTTAATGTAAGCGAAATAGTTTTTTAAGTTAGGTTAAGTCGGGCAGGCCCCGCAGCTTCGGGATGAGGTTGCGGGGCTTGTTTTGTAATTTTATTTTGATAAATGAAAAGTTTACTTTACATTTGTAGTTAAGTAAACTTTACATTTTTATAATTATGAATAAAACAGGTTTATTATTTTCACACAAAACCCAAATTATAGGTTTGTGTATTTTTGCAACAGTAGGCTTGGTAGCAATTGGTGGTTGCATCTTTAATTATGGAAGCAGCATTTATGCTCAATTATCGTTAATCTTATGGGTACTAGTGTATCTGGCTGCATTTCTAATAGGCTTTTCCAAAGAAAAGGATGAAGACGAATTCATTGAGATTCTTAGATTTAAAGCAATGAAGAATATGTTATGTACAGAGTTGCTTATTATGATTCTTACTGGTGTATTACTTGGACTTACGGTACTTGGAGTTGATTATCCCAAAAGATTTTATTCTGCACTTCAGTTTATAAATCATTTCTTCTGTAGGATAGAATTTGCTATGTTGCTATATATGCTTATCTTTAAAGTAAGTGTATGGAAATATAGAAAGGAGGCAAAGTCAAATGAATAACAGAATCAAAGAAGAGCGAAAACTCAAAAAGGTTTCTCAGCAGGAACTAGCAGAAGCAACAGGAGTTTCCCGACAGACTATCTATGCCATAGAAAAGGATATCTATATTCCTTCAACAGAACTTGCCCTTAAAATATCAGCATTTTTTGGTAAGACTGTGAATGAACTTTTCTGGTTGTAATCATTAAACAAAATATCATCATATAAAAGGCGATTTTTACTTGCTTTGGCGTTAGCATTGCCTTAAATCAGCCTAGTTCTAACATTTTAATACATAATAGTATAAATGAAAAAGATTATTCTAATACTAAGTTCAATCTATTTATCACTACCACTATTTTCACAGGAAATTAAGATTAATGTTTATTATGGAGATGATCCGGCATCATATGCAATAATAAAAGTCAACGATAAATATGTAGGAATGGCAGACTCTTTGGGGATTTTTATGTTGTCAAAAGATAAGATTCAAAAAAGAGACACACTATCAGCTGAATATATTACACTCCTTTCAGATAAGGTTTTGTATACAAACAAAACAGATGAATATACTCTGCAGATTCAAGAACTCATCCTTGACGGTGTTAATATTAAAGCTGAAAAATTATACACTTTTGAAGAGTATGAGGAGATACTTGCAGTGCCAGAGAATTACTATAATTGGCAATTGAATTATTATGATTTAGAATATGAACAGTCAATCAAAAATAATTTAACAGATTCTATATGGTGTGCCAGCGGGACAATGAAATTGGCAGTGCATTATTCATTGGAACCTCCATACAGAGTATTGAGCCATATGTTCTCTGGAGATACTTCAAAAATGGAAAGGTATGTGGCGTTGGCTGTCCTTGGAACTAAAACAACTTTACATGGTATGCTCACCAATTGGGCAAAAATTTGGAGAAAAATGGGAAAACTTATGATTCATAAGATTAGTGATATTGAATCAGACAGGAGTTGCTATGGATTTATAGGTGGTGGACAGGCCGATGACAGGATGATTGTCTATGTAGATAATACAACCAGAAGAATAACTGAAGTAAGATTCTTATCTCTTAAAGAAGGCTTCCTTCATAGTCGTAAAATATTGCTTGAATATAATCCCGAGATAAAGTCTCCTTATCCAAAGGAAGTATTTGTAGAACTTAATAATAGGAAAGGTCTACATATTAACACTCATCTTAAATTAAATGAAATGGGACATATAAGCAAAGGGAAGTCTAAACGGATAATGGTGGAAGAAAATAATAATTAGGCGTTACTCAGTTTATGTTGTTCCGCTCACTCGCACTAAAGTGCAACGTTCCCTACACAACAACACTCAGCAACCTGTTATATATTTGGTGGAGGGCAAGAGTGTTGTTGCTCTCGTGGTACTCATTTGGGAGAAGACCGACAAAGGCGGTCTCTCCCTTATCACTCGCACCACTCCCACAAAACAACACACTTGCCTACAGTACTCCGTAGCAAAATGAGTGGGTTTAAATTGTCTCAACATTGTTGAGAGTTTTTCAATGTCTTTTCAAGACTCAAACTGTAAAATCGTATATAATCCAACAAAATTCCCAGTTTCTTGACTTTACACATTTTGTAAAGTGTAAGGAAACTTTACAATTTTTTTCTTCTATAAAAAGGTAATTTACTGAGAACAAGAATGATACTTATTTTGGTGCGTTTTTGTCATCGTATCTATTCAGAATAGATAAATTATGTAAAATTGTAAAGTAACTTTACACTTATGAAAAATTTCCTTGCTATACTTAAGAAATATACCCTGGCAATGGTGATGAACTTCACAGGCCTTGTACTTGCTTTTACAGCATTCATAGCAATCCAAGCCATTACCATTGCAATTGTGGCATTCCAGTATTGGAGGGCTGCCACGCTTGATCCGGCTGACACTTTGCAGAAAGAATAAAATAGAGAAAAAATCTTTACTTTTGAACAATAAAAACTTTCAAGTATGAAAAAGGTTGGAGATATATACCACAGTTGGAAAGACAGGCTTGCAAAACGTAAGGAGAGGGTACACAGGATGATTGAGCTGAAGAGGTTGCAACGTACCAGGAGCAAGTATATTCCTCCGTATGAGCATTGCCAGAACTGTGGAACCAAGTTGAGGGGGATGTATTGTCATACTTGTGGGCAGTTTGCTCACGATAACAGCCAGCCGTTCTGGAAATATGTGTGGCAATATTTTGAGAATGTGTATCAGTTTGATTATAAGATACCGGTTACAGTATGGCAGCTGTTCCGCCGTCCGGGATTTCTTACCAATGTACTGTATGGATTGTATTTTATTGCTGTGCCAAATGGGTGAGCACGGCGCTGATTTTTAACTTGCTGATAATTAATATATTGACTTTTTAAGGCGTGCTCATACCCCGCCCAGTAAG
>CALCUQ010000125.1 GCA_937906795.1 uncultured Bacteroidales bacterium
CCTATCCTTACGGCATTGACCCCAAGGACAGCAATATCCGTATTGCCCCGTCCTTCCCATCAGTTGAAGAAATCAAGGTTGCCGCAAAGGTGCTTTGCGTAGCAATCAAATATGCCGCATTAGAAAAAATATTAAACACTTAATTTATTTGACTTTATTAAATAATTTGTGTATAATAAAAGTATAAATATTATACTTCTGAATGCATCTGCCCTAAGCAATCCAATTCTGTCTTCTACCAGAGCAGAAGCTATTTCTCCAGGTAGTTGGCTGTCGGCAGAAGAGACAAATGAACCTGCCAATGATGGAATTATTGCAAATATTAGTGAAAATCCGGCGGTAAGGCCAAGTGCCCAGCAAAAGCCTTGTGCAACTTTTTTTCTATCCTTCTTTAGGCCTACAACTTTATTGCTGCTTCCAAAAAGAATTTCATTTACTGTTATTACAGCAAGTATTGGAATGGTTATCTGCAGTATTACAAGTATCATGGATACTGTTCTGAACTTGTTGTACATAGGTACCCAATTGAAGAAGAATTCAGAAACTGCCATACAATGGTATCCCCATCCAAGAAGTAATGCCAATAGGGAAACTCCTCCAATCCACCATTTAATACCTCCTTTAAGCAGGAAGAAACCCAAAACAAACAAGAAGATGCTCAATGCTCCCATATACATGGGACCTGCGGTAAATGGCTGTGGCCCCCAGTATAATGGCAGTTGCTCAATAATCTGGTTTGCTCCCTGGTATCCGCCATTTCTAAGTGCTTTGTATGTCTCTGACTTTTTGTCCAGGCTGCCGGCAGAGGCACCACCATTAAAATTGGGGATCATAAGGTTTGCTGTTTCCTCTATGCCGTATGACCATTGTGTAGCATAAGCAAGGTCAAGTCCGCTCCTGGTTTTTTTGCCGCTGTCTGATGTTGCTGAGTTTTCTTGTGTAGTAAGCTCAGTACCTCCTCTCATGGTATGTTGTGCATACTCATATGTTGGAAGCAGGTGGTTGGTGTTGGTTGCAATTCCCAACAGTCCGGCAACAAGAAGTACCAATGATTTGTTTATAAAGGAAGGAAGAGTTCTTTCCTTTATTGCACTGCAGAATTGCCATATTGCAAATCCTAATATTATTATTGCAAGGTAATATGATATTTGTGGATGGTTGGCCTTAATTTGAAAACTCAAGGCAAAAGCAAAAAGGACTCCTCCCCAAAAAGCACATTTTCTGTAGGCATAAACTACTGCTGCCAGAACCCATGGCATAAATGCAATGGCTACCATTTTGGAATTGTGGCCAACTTGTATAATCTGCATATTGTAAGAGCAGAAGGTTATGGCTATTGCTCCCAGAATGGCAAGATAAAAGTTTACTCCAAAGGCAAGCATAAGAAGAAAGCCTCCCACCAGACTTATAAGCAAGTAACTTGCAGGTCTTTCTCCCGTAAAGAAAAGTTTGTATATGTAGTCTGTGAAATCTCCTTTGTAGATTACACTTATACTTGTTGCAGGCATTCCAGAAAACATTGAGTTTGTCCAAAGTGTCCTGTCGTCTGGATTGGCTTTATTGTAACTCACAATTTCATTGGACATTCCTTCCCAGCTTGATATATCTGACTGGTTTACAATTTTCCCTTTTAGCACTTGTGGTGCATATGCGTATGAAACAACAATAAAGGCAATAAATGCCAGTGCATATTTAAGGTA
>CALCUQ010000126.1 GCA_937906795.1 uncultured Bacteroidales bacterium
ATTGGGCATTAAAGATAACATTCCTCAAAACATAAAAAATGATTATTCCAATGCCGGAGTAATGCATATTCTGGCTTTGTCGGGATTACATATAGGAATTATATATATGATTGTATGTGCTCTACTGGCACCGTTAAACATAAATCACATGCTAAAGAGATATAAAATCTTGATTTCGTTATGCATGATATGTATTTACGCCTATCTTACAGGTGGTTCGCCTTCAATAACAAGGGCGGCCATTACAATATGCATTTGGGGCATTAACACTTTATTCAACAAAAGAGCAAACAAATGGAACAATCTTGCTGTCTCTGCTTTTATTATAGGAATAATTGACCCTAAAGGGGTTACCCAGGTTGGTTGCCAACTCTCATATGCTGCAATAATTGGTATAATTGGATTATTTCCAACTGTAGAACAAAGTGAAAAGCAGATAATGGCTAAAATTCATTGCACACCTGTTTTACAACATATTCTAAAAAGAACAATGGATATAATTGGCATTTCTGTATGTTGCCAAATAACTACACTACCGTTAACTTTATTCTATTTTGGTTCAAGTGCACAATATTTTCTAATTGGAAATATTGTAGCTATACCTCTGGCAACAATAATATTATATCTGCTGATATTTACTGCAATAACTCTCCCTGTTCCCTTTGTGGGCACCATGGCAGGCAAGATACTCAACTACACAATAAACATTATGAATTCACTTATAAATTTTATTTCAAATTAAAATTCTACTTTAAGATTATTTGATTCCAAATAAAAGTTATATATATTTGTAATGAATGAAAAACTAAACTAACTACTTAACCAAACATTACTATGAACATCTTTGTTTCAAGCCTAAGTTTTAAAGCAAACAGAGAAGACTTGGCTAAACTTTTTGAACCTTATGGAGAAGTTACTTCGTCCAGGATTATCCTAAACAAAGAAACCCGCAGATCAAGAGGCTACGGATTTGTTGAAATGCCAAATCAAGAAGAAGGCATGGCTGCAATAGCTGCTCTAAATGGGAGCGAACATATGGGCAGAACAATTAATGTAGAAGCTGCAAAAGAGAGAGAATAAATATTAAGGTACAAAAACAAAGAGCAAAAAAAGAGAGCTGGCCACAAGGTCAGCTCTCTTGCTGTTTATTGTTTATTACTGAATAATTTCCATCTCATTCAACAGATGGTCAGCTCCAGCAAGTTTGTCAATAACAAATAGTGCAAATCTTATATCAAGGGCAATATTTCTGCACACATCCGGATCAAAAACTATATCACTCATAGTTCCTTCCCATACTCTGTCAAAGTTTACACCTATAAGATTTCCATTTGCATCCAACACCGGACTGCCCGAGTTTCCTCCGGTAGTGTGGCAAGTTGTAATAAAAGCAACCGGAACAGAACCATTCACATTCCATTTGCCATAATCTTTAGCTTTATACAAATCTCTAAGTTTCTGCGGAATATTATAATCAAAAATTTCTGGATTATCTTTTTGGATTATACCATCCAATGTTGAAACCGGAGTAAAATATACAGCATCAGAAGGAGAATATCCTTTTACCTGTCCATAGGCTACCCTTAAAGTTGAATTGGCGTCTGGATAAAACATCTTTGTACCTCTGGTGGCTTTATTGTACTCCATCTGACCATTCATATATGTTCTGTACAGCAGAGTTATCTCTCTATTTACAGCAACCAGCACGGGAGCTATATTTTCAGAAAAATATTTGTTTGTCTCTTTAAAAATTTCCTCTGCCATTGTCAAGTTAGGATTTGGAGTAAACAGAGAATCTGCCCAAGTCTCAACCGAACCAAAGTATGCAAGTTTTTCTTTAAAATAAGGAGATTTATATTTGTCGGCGATAACCTCATTATATTTTTTGTATAGAGAAATAAAAGACTCCTTATCTATAGGCATATGGTAATTTTTATAGAAAAGCTCCTTACCTCTTTGTCCCCTTCCGGCAAAAGAAACAATCTCCACAGCATTTAAAGCCTCATTCTGAAAATCATTTACCAATGAAAGCTCTTTAATAGAATCATACAATTTATGCATAGTAGCAACAAGGTTTTCGTATTCTGGTTTACCTTGCGCCCATTTTGTAAAATCTTCCTCAAATTTAATCTTATTCTCAATAGCACGCATCTTAATTATACCCTTAGCCTCTCCCTGCCATTTTTTCCATGCATTGGCAACTCCGGCATGCTTGGAAGAATACTGGATGCGGACTTTCTGACTCTCAGCCTGATACTTGCTCATTATGTCCAGTCTCTTTGTCCTGAGTGCTATCTTATGCGGATCGCCGGTCTCCTCAATATACCTTACTCCCTCGGAATGAATATATTCCTGAGTCCGTCCGGGGAAACCATAGATAAAGGTGAAATCACCTTCCTGCACTCCTTTAGTGGATATTCTGAAATATTTCTTCGGATGATATGGTACATTGTCCGGGGAATATGCCGCAGGATTGTTGTCCTTGTCTGCATATATGCGGAAGATGGAGAAATCACCTGTGTGACGTGGCCACATCCAGTTGTCTGTG
>CALCUQ010000127.1 GCA_937906795.1 uncultured Bacteroidales bacterium
AGCACTTGTAATGGAGGTGCGGAACATCTCAATCTCATCAAACTGGGAAAGATAGTTCTCCATAAACAGCACAATCTCATTCAACTGATGGATTGTACACCCCTGCGGCAGTGAGGCAATTATATACAGGTTAGGTCTGTTCAATGAGCGGTAGAAATTTCCCTTGGAATTTTCATTGAAGAATGTAAGGGTACCCCCAAATACAGTTTTTACAGGTTCTTTCAGGTGTATTGCATAAAAGTTGCTCCCGATGGTTGAGTTGTAGACTTTACCCCAAAACCCAACCTCCTCCTCCCCTTTTGGAGGATTTATTTTGTCGGGAAGAGAATCTACAGGGAGGCCGAATGCAAGTACCAGTAGCACCATAAGGGCCCATCTCCACCTGCGGGCAAAAGTGATGTACCTGCCGTAGAACCTGCTGAGCCGGGCAACCCTCCGAAGACCACGCAAAGTGGCTTTGCCCTGCCTCTCCCTTACATCAAATTTCTCCACAAGGGCAGGAATAAGCAGAAGGGCAATGAGCAAGGAAACCGAAAGATTTATCATTATCACCGATGCAAAATCCCTCAGTACAAGCTGCTGCTCCTCAGGCAGCAGGAATATTACTGTAAGGGAGCCTATGCTTGTGAGCAGGGCCGCCAAAATGGCCAGGAACACCTTCCTGTTGCGCCAGTAACTGTAGTGGGCCACCATTATTATGGAGGTGTCTATCACTATTCCAAACGAGGTGGTTATGCCGGCCATAGTATAGATATGTATCTCTATCCCAAACAGCACATAGAAGATGAATGCAATGAGGATGTTGGCCAGCAGGGCCCCGGCAATTACAAGCAGGTACCTCAGGCTCCTGCTCACTGCAAATACAAACAGCAGCAGTATGGCCAATGACAAAACGGTCCTCCGTATGATTTTATTTATCTCCTGCTGTATCTCAATGGAGATGTCACTCACCGCAAGGGCAGAGAAATTGTCGGGAAAAGACTCCTCCAATTGGGTCATCTTCTCCTTCACTGCAGTGCAGGCGGCAACAGTATTGGCCCCCTTCTGCGAATAAACTGCAATGTTTATGGTGTTCAGGCCGTTGAGCCTGTAGTATCGGGTTGGAAGGCTCTCCTTGTACTCCACGGAGCATACGTCCCCCACCCGGATAATCTTCCCGTTGCTGCTCCTTATAGGTATGGAGGCCAGTTCATCTGAAGAGAAATTGTTTGTAAGGAGTATTCCTGTCTGGTCCACACTCCCCACAAGGTTGTAGTCAGACACAAATCCCCTCACCGCCGCAACCAGTTCTCCAATGGAGACCCCAAGTACCCTCATCTGCTG
>CALCUQ010000128.1 GCA_937906795.1 uncultured Bacteroidales bacterium
CCAAAAAGCTCTTAACTTCCGCGAGTCGAGAACAGTTAAAGTCGATACTTGGGAAGAGTTCAAAACCAAAATTGAGGAGGGAGGATTCTTGTTATGTCACTGGGATGGAACTCCAGAAACTGAAGAGAAGATTAAGGAAGAGACAAAAGCAACCATAAGATGTATTCCTATTGATACAAATGTTTGTGAGGAAGAGGGTAAGTGTATTTATTCTGGAAAACCATCACACAGAAGAGTAATATTTGCAAGATCTTATTAAGATAAGAATGCAAGTGTAAATTATTTGTGCTAACTTTGAGAAGTAATAGATTTAAATTATAAAACAATATAGTAAAATATGTCAGCAGATCCTTTACCCAAGCAGCAAGCATTGATACTTTCTGCTTTAGAAAATAAAGCAAATGTGAAATCATTTGTGTTTGACCAATCTTTAGAGGTCTTTAACGAACTTAAAGAGACTCTAAGCGAGATTAGTAGCGACCTTAATGATCTTATATCAGAAAATGTTACAGACAAGAGAATAAGGTTGGAGTATAGAGACAGAGGTAAGTTTGAGGCAGAGTTAAAGTTCGCCGACGATGTGTTGGTATTCAGTATGCATACAGATGTCTTCCAGTTTGACCGTGATCATAGTATCTGGAAAAATCCTTATGCAAAAGAGTCTCCATACAATACATATTGTGGTGTAATAAGTGTGTATAACTTTTTATCCGATTCTCTAAAATACAACAGAGTAGAGGATTTGGGTTATTTGGTGGCAAGACTTTTTATAAATAAAGACAAAAAGTTCTTTATAGAGGGAAAGCGTCAGGGCAGAAAGAAAATTTCTTCTTTTGGAAAAACAGATTTGACAAAAGATGAGCTGATATCGTTTGTTGAATCTGCGATGCTCTACTCATTGTCTTTTGACTTGCTTGTGCCACCTTTTGATCTGGTAAAAGTTGCAAGTGTTGAGCAAATAAATGCAAAGATTGAAAGTACTCAAATGAGAACTGGCAAACGAATGGGTTTCAAATACAATTCTGATGATGTCTTAGACGAAGAATAATAAATGAAAAAACTTGTTTTAAAATATGCATTATTAATAGTGTTACTTATATGTAACCTGAATTTGTGGGGACAAGAGATTCCTGAATCTTTGAACAAGGCACAGGAGTTGTGTAGAAGTATTGGTGCGCAATACGCAATCCCTACAATTAATTATGAGCCTGTTGTTCCGGAAAAGTTCTGGAAAAAGGGGCTGCTTACAGAACTGGGCTTTTCTCAGGTTTCATTAACAAACTGGGCAGCCGGTGGTTCTGGATCAATTTCAATGAATGCATATTTTAACGGTCATATGGATTATGCAAAGGGGGGAATGTTTTGGGAGAACAGATTGCAGGTTGGATATGGTTTTGTTCAATCCTTTGATGAAGGATACAGAAAAAGTGATGATAAATTTATTATAGACAGCAAGTGGGGGTATAGAGGATTTGGTAAGTTCTATTTTTCTGCAACACTGAATTTTAGGTCTCAATTCACACCTGGATACGAATATCCTTCTGGAGGCAGAGTCAAAGTTTCAGATATATTTGCTCCGGCATATTTTACCTTTGGTCTTGGTTTGGATTACAAACCATGGGATGGAAAGATACTTTCAATAAACTTTGCGCCACTGTCTACCAGCTGGACAATTGTATCAGATTCACTTTTAAGAGCAAAATACGGTAATGCTCCAGATGAGGCAATAAGGTATTCGTTGGGTGCCTCTTTGGTGGCAAATTTTGAAAAAGAGCTCTTCAAAAATTGCAAAGTGTCAAGTAAACTCTCATTGTTCTCAGATTATCTTGACCATCCATTGAATTTGGTTGTCAATTGGGATTTCCACTTGTTATATAAGATAAACAAGTTCCTTACAACTTCTTTCAGAACAAACTTAATTTATGACGAAGATATCTTGATAGAAGACAGTAAAGGCAATGTGTCGCCACGTGTACAATTCAAAGAGATACTGAGCATAAATTTTGCCTATACGTTTGGGCAATTTAAGAAATGATGAACAATTATTCTTTTAAAAAAAGAGTATCCGAAACTTTAAATATTCCTTATGGAGCCTCCGTTCTTGTTGCAGTTAGCGGAGGCGTTGATTCTATGTGTATGTTACATGCTCTATGTAGCATAGATCTTGACCTTAGATTATATGTAGCACACGTAAATTTTAATTTGCGTGGTGCAGAGAGTGATGCAGATGAATCTCTTGTCAGACAGTGGTGCAATGAGAAAGGGTTGGAGTTGTTTGTAAATAGTGTAGATACAATAAGTTATTGTAAACATAAAGGTGTATCTATGGAGATGGGGGCTAGAGAACTGCGTTACGGCTGGTTTGAGAGTCTGATTAAAGAACGTGGAATACAATATCTTTTTACTGCTCATAATGCTAATGACAATGCGGAAACAATTCTGATAAATCTGCTTAGAGGTACAGGAATTAAAGGGATGTGTGGAATTGGTGAAAAGGTACAAATGGATGGATATATTCTTGCAAGGCCAGTATTGTCATACACAAGAGCAGAAATAGAGAAATATGCTCTCTATCATAATGTTCCATATAGAGTGGATAAAACCAACCTGGAGAATGATGTTGTAAGAAACAAATTGAGAAACCTTGTCTTCCCTATATTCAATAAAATTAATCCATCTGCTGTAGAGTCTATTGGCAGAAGTATAAAGTACCTTAACTCTGTAAATAACATAATTGAAAAGGTTGTTGAAAGCACAAGAAAAGAGATATGCGTGAACTCCAATGAATATATGGACAAACTATATAATTGGGGAGCTTGTATTACAAACATTATCCCTGTATGCACGTTGGATATTTCTAAGATTGAGAAAGATAATCAAGAGTTTTGGCTATATAGTATCTTAAATGAATATGGTTTTGGACAGGATGTTGTCTTGTCAATAGACAAAACATTGGAGGATAATAGTGTAAAAAGGTTCCAGTCTCCAGAGTATGTTGCAGTAAAAGAAAGGGGGTATATTAAAATATACAGAAAAGAAGATATAAATCAGCCAAAAGAGATTCTGTTGGATAACCTGGATGGAACAAAATTTTACAATTTTGGCAAGTGTGTTATAAAAGTTGAGGTTGTTTCTCCCCACAAGTTTGATGAAACACTGCAAATGTTGCACCAGTTGTCGGGGAAGGGAATAATGGCAATCAGTAAGGAGAAGTTGGGAAAACAGGCAGTTATAAGAGGTATGAAAAAAGGAGACTCTTTTGTTCCTTATGGGATGAAAGGAAGTAAAAAAATCTCCGATTTGCTAACTGACCTTAAAGTGGATAATGTAACCAGAGAGTTTATTCCGCTACTTTGCTCCAACGATAAAGTTGTTTCTGTTATAGGAAACAGGATTGATGCCAACTATGCAGTTGCAGAAGGTGACACAATCCTGTTGGTCTGTCTTGTTAAAAATTAAATTCGTATACGTAAGGAAGTCTTGCGAAAACCTTGTTGTTACCCTCTTTTATAAGGTTTGAATAGCTCTTTTGGATAGATGTGTATGGATCATTTAGAGTTTCAATTGCAGCATTGGTGTTATTTAATGTTTCCAATAGTTTCTCCATTGCTGTTTTAGATTTAGGGAATTCCTCAATGGCGTAATCTGTTACATTGGCACATAATGCAGCATAATTTAATGCATCTTTAATACCACCAATTTCGTCTACAATCTTAATGTTTACACCATCTGCACCTGTCCATACCCTTCCTTGTGCAATTGCATCTACGTAATCAATTTCCAAACCTCTGCCATTAGAAACCAATAGCATGAATTTAGTGTATATGGTCTCTACCTGAGTTTGCATAAATTCAACCTCTGCATTGTCCATAGCTCTTATGCCACCAAACATATCTGAATGCTTATGAGTGTTAATTGCAGCTGTATTTATATCAAGATGCTTCTTAAGTGCTTTGCCGTAATTCATTGCAAGGCTGAATACACCTATTGAACCTGTAATGGTATTTCTGTCTGCGTAGATTTTTTCTGAATTTGCACTAATCCAGTATCCTCCGGAAGCTGCATACTCACCCATACTTACTACTACTGGTTTTTTAGCTCTTATACGTTGGATCTCCTTGTTAAGGATTTCAGCTGCTTGAGCATCTCCACCAGGAGAACTTACTCTTAGAACAACTGCTTTAATTGCAGAATCTGCCTCAATTTTGCGCAATGAGTGGTAGAATCTCTTTACAGAAAGCCCTTGGGCTGCATCCATGGTAATTTCTCCATCTGCATATACAATGGCAATTTTATCTGTAGCAGTATAGTTTACAGTTTTTGTAGCTTTTGAATAATCTGCAAGAGATACAAATTTTAGATTTTTCTCATTTTCAACACCCGATAATGTACATAGGTTTGTTATAAGCTCATCTCTTGTTATGGCATCGTCTACAATTTTCTCTTCAATAAGACTTTCAACTGTTGAAAGACCAAGATTGTTGATAAGAGAATTCAATTTTGCTTTGTCAATACCTCTGCTTTTTACTATGTCTGAACTGATAGCATCCCAAATAGAGTTAAGCATAACCTGATTCTGCTCAAGATTCTCTTTACTTATGTTTGATGCTATGAACTGTTCTGCAGCTGCTTTGAATTTTCCGTGTCTGATAAGCTGTACATCAATACCTACTTTATCAAGCAAGTCTTTAAAGAACATAATGTTTGAACCAAGACCAAACATTTGCAACATACCATCTGAATTGATGTAAATTTTATCTGCTACACTGGAGATATAGTATGAGCCTGAGTGGTAATTGTCTGCGTATGCAATTATCGCTTTTCCAGATTCTCTGAATTTAACCAATGCATTTCTTACCTCTTCCATTGCGGCCATACCAATATTAAAATGGTTAATATTGATATATATGTACTTGATATTGGGGTCTGTTGCTGCATTCTCTATTGCATTTACAGCATCAAGAACACCAATAGAACTTTCTGGTGCACTAAAATTGAATGACTGAAGGCTTGCAAGAGGATCTGCAGCATCTGTCTGTTCAGCTACAGGAGTTGCAAAATCTATCTTTAAGATAGAGTTGGGTTGTACTACAACTGTTTCACCTTCTGAAAATGCAGCAATTGCTCCAAACATTCCAATAAAAAGGAATCCGGAAATAAAAAGAGCAATAAGGGTTCCTATAATTGCTGCCAATAATGTCTTTAAGAAACTTTTCATATTCGTTTATGTAATGTTAATGTTTATATTTCTATTGGTTTATTATTTTACAAATGTATCAAATTTTATTTTTAATTTCTTGAATGTATATAATAATTTAGTTATCAAGGTTGGTTATGAGAAATTTTTTATAATTTTGCGGCATGAAAAAAACTGTTTCAAAAATATTGTCATTGTTGTTTTTAGTACTGTATATAAGTGCTACAATGGGTTTCAGTATCCATAAATGCAATACAGAGGGTACTTTGCAACTTATGATAATGTGTGGAGCAGATGTGTGTGACCATGAGCATAAAGATGTTGCTGGCTCTGGTTGTTGCGGTGAACATCATGGTGAAGGGTGCTGTTCAACAGTTGTATTTGTACTTGAAGAGGATCAGTTTGTAAACTCAAATGAGTATCAAATTCATATCCCTGTTATTGATATTCCTTTAATCTCTGCCAATCTTTTGGAAGAGTATAATCTTGCTGCAGCCAATCTGCAGTTTCTTCCTAGTGAATCTGTCCTGAGGTATATTCCTGAGACAGAACAATCAATTATTATAAGCAACAGAACTTTAAGAGTATAAAGTTTTGTGCTTTTGCATGTCTCTTCTTTGAGATACTTGTCTTTGATTTATTTCTTTTATTGGTTAGATTATTAATTAAGATTCTGATATGAAAAAGATATATCTTTTATCTATTTTGTTTTTAATGATCTGCTGTGTTGCAAATGCACAGCAAATTAAAGGTAAAGTAAATTTTATTGAGGCAACTGGAGAGAAAGTACCTGCATCTTTTGCAAACGTTTGGTGGATGGAGGGTAAGGAAGCTGCTGAAACCGATATTGATGGAAATTTCTCTTTTAAGAAAATTAAAGGGGATGATATAACTCTTATAGCTACTTTTATTGGTTATACAAGAGATACAATTGTTGTTTCTAAGGGTGGAGAGGTTTTGGTAGATGCTACAAATCTTCTTTTTAACCTTAAAAGTGAGAATGAACTTGAGAGTCTTGTTGTAACAGGCAAACAAGAGGGAAATTATCTGTCTAAAACTGCCCAAATCAAAACTGAGGTTATCACTGCTGCAGGTTTATGTAAAATGGCTTGTTGCTCTTTGGCTGAAAGTTTTGAAAATTCTGCAAGTGTAAGTGTTGGATATTCTGATGCCGTTACTGGTGCAAAGCAGATAAAATTGTTAGGTTTGTCGGGGAGCTATACACAGATGCTTGATGAGACCAAACCTATTATGAGGGGATTGGCTTCTCCATTTGGCCTGTCTTATATTCCCGGACAATGGTTGGAAAGTATTCAGATTGCAAAAGGTCCCTCTTCTGTTATAAATGGACTAGAGGCTATGACCGGCCAAATTAATATGGAGCACAGAAAACCTACTGCGGAGAATCCTTTGTTTGTGAATCTGTTTATGAACTCAAATTTGAGACTTGAAGCCAATGTTGCTTCCTCTATACAGTTCAATGAGCATTGGAGTACTGTTTTGCAAGGTCATGTTTCCGGTGAAACAAAACAACATGATGGCAATAAGGATGGTTTTAGAGATGATCCAACTACCAGACAATTCAATATTGATAATAGATGGTTGTATTTTGTGCAGGATGGTGTGCAGATTAGATTTGGTTTCAAATATTTGGATGACAGAAGAATTGGAGGTATGATGGGTTATGAGGAGGGGATGAACCAGAGGGGTGTGAGTGGTTCAGCATTAGGAAAGGCTTTTGATAATGGTATATGGGGAAACGAGATTCATAACAATGGTGCCAGCGGTTTCTTTAAATTTGGAGTACCTGTGGGTTCTGAGGGTAATAAGAATATTGCGATAGTTGCAGACTTCTCATATTATAAAATGAATTCAAGCTACGGTTTGAAGGATTTTAATGGTAAGCAATATATGGGTTATTTTAATGCAATGTTCCAGGATAATATTAATGATAACCACAAATTTACTGTTGGTGTAAGTGGAAGATATGATGATATAGAGAGAAACCTGGTTCAGTGGGATAAAAATTCTGCAACTGCAGCTGTTATGGATCTGTCTTCTAAAGATAAAGTGATTGGCCTATATGGGGAATACACATATTCTCTTGATGAAAAATTCTCTGTGGTTGCTGGCCTAAGGGCAGATTACAGTTCGAGATATGGTTGGCAGGTTGCTCCCAGAGCAAATATAAAATACTCATTTACAGAGAATACAATTCTTAGATTGAATGCGGGTAGAGGTTTTAGAAATCCTAATCCTATAGTTGATAATTTAGGAGTGCTTTCTTCTTCAAGATTGGTGGATATTGATGCGGATGCTCTTGATATAGAGGATGCATGGTCTTTTGGTGGTAACTTTACCCAATATTTTAAAATTGGTGAAAAGGAGAACAACTACATTAGTTTTGATTATTTCAGAACATCGTTCAACAGTCAGCTGGTATTTGACTGGGATAGTGGCTGGAATGGCAATTCGCATGATGGAACTGTTCAAATATATAACTTTAAGAATGTAGGTAAATCAAATAACCGTTCATTTACAGATACATATCAGGTAGATTTGTCTGTTGAGCCTTTTGAGAGATTTACTGCAATTGCTACTTTCCGTTATAATAATGCTAAAGTTACAATGAAGGATAGGGGATTGG
>CALCUQ010000129.1 GCA_937906795.1 uncultured Bacteroidales bacterium
ATTCTGCAGAAAAAACTTTTTTAAAAATTTTTATCGGGGAAGATTTATGTACGCTTTTTGGTATTTAATCTAAAGCAAAAATGTGGCAATTTTTTTATATTTGCGTGTAAAATTTTTAAAGATGCAGGATTATTCACAAAATGTAATCTCCTTTTCGCAGAGTGCAAATGGGGATAAAGTTATAGAGTATGCACCACAAGGTGTCTGTTCAAGATTTATAACAATAAAAGTCAATAGCTCAAATATAGTAGAAGATGTTGTTTTTTTTGGCGGATGTCATGGAAACACTCAAGGCCTTAGCGCTTTAATAAAAGGGATGGATGCAAAAGAGGCAATGCAAAGACTAAAGGGTATACATTGCGGTAATAAAACAACCTCATGTCCTGATCAATTGTCCAACGCTCTATCTGAGATTATCAGCAGATAATAATGTGAACTTTTTTATCTCTTATAGGTTATATAGTTGAATTAATCACAATATAATATAAGAGATTATGAAAGAGAAAGACATTGTATGTGTATGCAATAGCATAACCTACGGAGAAATAGTTGAAGCCATAGAGAAGAAAGGGCTTAAAACAGTAGAAGAAGTTGGCATTGCCACTCAGGCCGGAACAACTTGTGGGGCTTGTCAGGATACTATCCAGGAGATATTGGATAGTGTTAAAAACAAAAAAGGGTGACAATGTCACCCTTTTCTCTTTTATTGGGCTAGCCCAATATATTGTAAAGTGATTACTCAGCTTTCTCTTCTGCTGCTGGAGCCTCTGTAGCTGCAGTTGCTTTTTTAGAACGGCTTCTACGAGTAGTTGATTTTTTAGCCTCTTTCTTAGGAGCTGAAGCAAGTGCTGCCTCATTGAAATCTACTAACTCAATAATTGCCATATCAGCAGCATCACCTACGCGGAAACCAGTTTTAAGAATACGAGTGTATCCACCTGGACGCTCTGCAATTTTTGGAGCAATAACTCTGAATAGCTCAGAAACTGCCTCTTTTTGTTTCAAATAGCTGAAAACAATACGTCTTGAGTGAGTACTATCCTCTTTTGATTTGGTGATAAGCGGCTCAACATAAACTCTAAGAGCTTTAGCTTTAGCTAGAGTTGTCTCAATACGTTTGTGAAGCAGTAGTGAAGAAGCCATATTGGCCAACATAGCTTTACGGTGACCACTTTGTCTTCCTAAATGGTTGAATGACTTATTATGCCTCATTTTTTATTACTTTTTTTCAATATTATACTTGGTAACATCCATGCCAAAAGATAGTTTTAGTCTATCAATCAACATATCTATTTCAGTCAACGATTTCTTTCCAAAGTTTCTGAACTTCATAAGCTCAGCACGTTGGTGAGAAACAAGGTCTGCAAATGTTTCAATGTCGGCAGCTTTTAAGCAGTTTAGTGCTCTCACCGACAATTCCATGTCAGACAATTTGGTTAGAAGAAGATGACGCATACGCAATGATTCCTCATCTAACTCGTTGCTAACAACTTCTGGAGTTGTCTCTAAACTAATTTTCTCATCAGAGAACAACATGAAATGATGTATCAAAATCTTAGCAGCCTCTTTTAAAGCCTCTTTTGGATGAATTGATCCATCTGTTGTAATCTCCAGATTCAATTTCTCATAGTCGGTTTTTTGCTCTACACGCCAGTTCTCAACGTTAAACATAACGTTTTTGATTGGAGTAAAAATAGAGTCAATTGCAATTGTTCCAAATGGAGCACCCTCTACTTTGTTCTCCTCTGCTTGCACAAAACCTCTACCTTTACCAATTCTAAGCTCAATAGTCAATTGAACTGAAGGCTCCATAGAGCAAATGTGAAGCTCTGGGTTAAGAACTTTAAATGATGACAGACTCTTTGAAATGTCCTCTGCTGTAAAATCTTGCTTACCACTAACAGTTACAGTTACCACTTCGCTATCTTCTCCCTCTACCATTCTCTTAAAACGAACTTGTTTTAAGTTTAGAACGATATCTACTACGCCTTCTATAACGCCAGGGATTGTTGCAAACTCATGGTCTACACCTTGAATCTTAATAGAAGTGATAGCAAAACCCTCAAGTGATGATAATAATATTCTACGCAACGCGTTACCAATTGTAATACCATAGCCAGGCTCAAGTGGTCTGAACTCGAATTTACCAAAGGTTTCGGTTGAATCGAGCATTATTACCTTATCCGGTTTTTGAAATGCTAAAATTGCCATTTTCTTTAATTTTTATTAGTGTTACGCTTATAAGCAAGCATTATTTAGAGTACAACTCAACGATAAGCTGCTCGTTAATAGGTTCAGGGATCTCTGTTCTCTCTGGTACATTCAAGAATTTACCAGACAAAGTGTTAGCATCCCACTCTAACCAAGAATATTTGTTAGCTGAAGCAGCTACACAGTTTTGTACAACCTCTAAGCTCTTAGATCTCTCTCTAACTCCAATAACATCACCAGGTTTAACATGAGTTGAAGGAATGCTGCAAAGCTCACCATTCAATACAATGTGGCAGTGGCTTACCAATTGTCTTGCAGCTGCTCTTGTAGGAGCAATACCTAATCTGTAAACAAGGTTATCCAAACGAGCCTCCAACAATAAAAGTAGGTTATCCCCTGTTTTACCTTTCATTTTTGCAGCTTTCTCGTAAAGGTTACGGAATTGTTTCTCTAACAAGCCGTATGCATATTTTACTTTTTGTTTCTCTCTAAGCTGAACACCATACTCTGAAGATTTTTTTCTCTTTCTTGCTAGACCATGTTGTCCTGGAGGGTAGTTTTTACGTTCAAAACTTTTATCGGGACCAAAAATTGGCTCCCCAAATTTGCGGGCGATTTTTGTAGTAGGCCCAGTATATCTTGCCATATTTATTAACTTTTAAAATTATTAGGAATTATACTCTACGGCGACCTTTTGGTCTACAACCGTTGTGTGGAAGTGGAGTAACGTCGATAATCTCAGTTACCTCAATACCTGCACCGTGAATAGTACGGATAGCTGACTCACGACCAGCACCAGGGCCTTTAACGTAAGCCTTAACTTTACGTAATCCTAAATCAAAAGCTACTTTAGCACAATCTGCTGCAGCAACTTGAGCTGCGTATGGAGTGTTCTTTTTAGAACCTCTGAATCCCATTTTACCAGCAGAAGACCAACTGATAACTTGTCCCAAGCTATTAGTTAAAGTCACAATTACGTTGTTGAATGTTGATGAGATATGAGCCTCGCCATATGCGTCAACTTTAACAACTCTCTTTTTATTGGAAACTGTTTTCTTTGCCATATTCTTAGGTTCTATTATTTAGTTGCTTTCTTCTTGTTAGCTACTGTCTTCTTCTTACCTTTACGGGTACGGGCATTATTCTTAGTGCTTTGTCCTCTAACTGGAAGACCAAGTCTATGACGGATACCTCTGTAGCATCCAATGTCCATAAGACGTTTGATATTCATTTGAATAGCAGAACGAAGCTCGCCCTCTATTTTATACTCTTCTGCAATTGTTGCTCTAATTGCAGCGATTTGGTCATCTGTCCAATCTTGCACCTTGATATTGAAATCAATACCGTTTTTACTTAGGATTTTTTGGGCAGAACTGCGACCAATTCCAAAGATATAGGTCAAACCTATCTCTCCACGTTTGTTTTTTGGTAAATC
>CALCUQ010000130.1 GCA_937906795.1 uncultured Bacteroidales bacterium
AACGGATATACATTTGAGGTGCTTGATGAAAATTCACCTGCAATCCGTTTCAGTCCCGCAAACTGAAACAATACGGACAGAAGACTTGAAAATCTTCTGTCCGTTGTTTTTATGAATCAGAATTTGTCGGGATGTTTAAATAAACCAATCGTAGGGACCGATGCCCACATCGGTCCGTTCAGCTTACATCAAATTCCGCGGAGCGATGTGGGCATCGCTCCCTACACGCACCATTTTAATTTGTCAAAGCATCCCGACAAATTATTGTTTGCTACAAAGTATAGCAATACAGTCTTGTCCTTAATCTCAATTGTTGGAGGATTCTCTGTGACAGGGTCGCAAGATGTCAAGCTTAGTACAAGGCCCAATATGATTGTATATGCCAATATGCAGGCTTTGGATTGTGATATTTTCATCTTTTTTAATTTTTAAATACAAAATATACTGCAAGCACAAGAAAAATGAATGCAATAAGATGGTTCATTCTAAAACTCTCTGTCTTAAAAAAGAGAGCAGAGAATCCAATAAATATAACAAGTGTTATAACTTCTTGTATTACTTTTAGTTGTACAAGGTTAAAAGGACCTCCAAATCTGTCTGAACCAATTCTGTTGGCAGGAACCTGAAAACAGTACTCAAAAAGGGCAATCAGCCAACTTATAAGGATAAAAGCAACAAGTCCCCATTTTGGGAATAATTTTTCTGTGTTGAACTTTAAGTGTCCATACCATGCCATTGTCATAAAGCAGTTGCTAATGATAAGCAAGATTATGGTAATTAAACCTCTCCCCATTTTATATTATTTTTAATACAAATAAACCTATACAAACTGCAAAAATATGAAAATTTAGTATATATTTGCCCTCGACCAATAGAAATTTATAATTATATGAAGTTTATTAAAATTATGTTATGTATTTGCGGGTTTGGTGCTTTTGCTGCATCCTGCACAAGCGAAAACCAGACTAAAGAGCCGTTTAAATATACGGTAGATGAATTTGCAGATTTGCAGATTTTAAGATATGAAATCCCTGGATGGGACTCATTGACTCTTAAACAGAAAGAGTATATCTATTTCTTGAGTGAAGCAGCCAAATGTGGTAGAGACATTATCTACGTGCAGAATTTCAAATACAATCTTAGAATCAGAAGAATTTTGGAGAAAGTGCTTACTGAATATACAGGAGATAAAGAGTGCCAGGAGTACAAGGACTTTGAGGTTTATGCAAAAAGAGTATTCTTCAGTAATGGTATCCACCATCACTATGCAGAGGATAAAATCCTTCCAGCTTGTACACAGGAGTATTTTAAATCTTTGATGCAATCTGTAGGAATTGAGGATAAGGAGTGTGAGTTTATTCTACCTGTAATTTTTGATCCAAACCTATATGCACAAAGAAAATATACCGGTAAAGATGAGGATATTATTGCTGCTTCTGCGGTGAATTTCTATGGAGAGGGAATTACAAAAGATGAGGTAAATGCATTCTATAAGAAAATGCAGGATCCTAAAGATAATACCCCAATTTCCTATGGACTTAACAGCAAACTTGTAAAGGAGAACGGAAAGCTTGTTGAGCAGGTATATAAAGTTGGTGGCAGATTCTCCAATTCAATTTCTGCCATAATCATTTATTTGGAGAGAGCAATGCAAGCTGCTGAGAATGATGTTCAGAGAGATTATACTCAAAAACTTATAGATTATTACAAATCTGGAGATTTGGAGAAATGGGATGAGTATAATGTAGCTTGGGTACAAGATACAGAGTCTCAAATTGATTATATAAATGGCTTTGTTGAGGACTATAATGACCCTCTTGGAAGAAAAGCTACTTGGGAGGCTGTAGTTAATTTCAAAGATATTGAGGCTTCGCACAGAACTCAAGTAATCAGTGATAATGCGCAATGGTTTGAGGATAATTCACCTGTTGATCCAAGATTTAAAAAGAAAGAGGTTAAAGGTGTATCTGCCAAAGTTATTACAGTTGCTTGTCTTGCCGGTGATTGTTTCCCTGCAACAGCAATAGGTATCAATTTGCCTAATGCAGATTGGATCAGAAAAGATTATGGATCAAAATCTGTAACAATTGCAAATATTACAGATGCATATAATAAAGCAGCAGAGGAGTCTCCAAAAAGTATTACAAATGAGTTCTCATATAGTGATGTTGAGAAGAATCTGATTAAGAAGTATGGAAACCTTACAGGTAATTTGCATACAGACTTGCATGAGTGCCTGGGTCACGGTTCTGGTCAATTGCTTCCAGGTGTTGCTACAAGTGCTTTGGGTGAGTACAGCTCTACTTTGGAAGAGGCAAGAGCAGACTTGTATGGATTATATTATGTAGCAGATCCTAAACTTGTTGAGTTGGGTATTTTACCAGATGATCAGGCTTACAAAGCTGAGTATGTCAATTTTATAGTTAATGGCTTGTTCACTCAATTCAATAGAATTGAATTAGGTAAAACAAATACAGAGGCACATATGCAAGACAGAAAACTTATTGCAGACTGGTGCTACGAGCAAGGTTTGAAAGCAAATAATCCGTTGGCAGAGAAAGATGTTATTGAGAAGGTTGTAAAAGAGGGTAAAACATATTTTGTAATTAATGATTACCAGGCTCTTAGAGGCTTGTTTGGAAAACTTCTTGCAGAAATCCAAAGAATAAAATCTGAGGGTGACTATAATGCCGGTAAAGAGTTGGTAGAAAAATATGCGGTTAATATTGACCCTGTTCTTCATAAAGAGGTAAAGGAAAGATTTGCTGCATTGGAGCTTAAATCTTACAAAGGTTTTGTAAATCCAACAATTGAGCCAGTGTATAACAGCAAAAAGGTTATAGTAGATTATAAAGTAGTTTATCACGACAACTTTATTGAGCAACACTTGGAGTATGGTAAAAAATACTCATACGAAAATGCAATGGCAGAGTAGTTTGTGCAATAAAAAGAAACAAGCAATCCAATCCGGGTTGCTTGTTTTTTTTATGTAGCCATCTGCTAGAATCCTAAAAGTTTTTCTATATCCCTTCTCTCTTTTTTTGTAGGTCTTCCAGCTCCTCTGTCTCTTTTAAGGAATATTACCTCATTAGGAGCATTTAATTTATCCAACTCACTTTGAGGTGTTATGTTTGTTGCATACTCTGGAACCAGGGCAGCACCTTGTCTTTTTTCAAGAGGCTGCAATACAAGGTACTCATATCTTATTGGGCCTTTGCGAACCATAATTCTATCTCCGCTTTTTATTGTTTTAGAAGATTTGGCCTCGCAATCGTTTATAAAAACCTTTCCTGTTCTGCAAGCTTCCGCAGCATCGGATCTGGTTTTAAAAACCCTTATAGCCCATAAATATTTATCTATTCTAACGCCACTCTCCATAACTATTGTCTGAAAAATTGTTCACCATAGTGAGAACTATGTTCGTGGTCATGGCCATGGCCATGACAATCACACCCCTCGTGCTCAGACGGCTCACTCTCCTCTTTATAGTTAAGGTATGCATCATCTTCTTCAATCATAGGCATAAAAACTTCCAGAAGATGAGGATTTCCTTTGATTGGCTCCAATAGAAAATCTTCCATAGATGCAGGGATTAGAATTGTTTCCCCCTCTTTAATGGAGTATGTCTCTTTGTTGTTTAGTTTTATTTGAGCTTCACCTCTTGTGCAGAAATATATTATAAAACTGCCAGTTAATGATGGTACAACTCTAATGGAGTCAGTTAAATCTATCCCTTTTATAATAAAGTGCGAACTGTTTATTATAGTTGTGCTCTTGTTTACCTGTTCAAAGTAATACTTCTCTTTGTCGTATTTTTTATAGTCTATGACATCAATTGCATCTTCAATATGCATTGTTCTTGCAGTAGCAGGGTTTTTCTCCCTTCCCCAGTCGTACAAACGATACGTAATGTCTGCACTTTGCAAGATCTCTGCAACAACAATATTTGATGCAGAATGTATACATCCAGGCTCAATATATATGCAATCACCCTTTTTAGGGGTAAATACGTTAAGGACTTCTTCTAATGAACCCTCTTTGCATCTTTGATAAAATTCAGATGGAGTAATGTCTTTTTTGAAACCCATATATATTTTGGATTCCGGGTTTGTTTCCATTACATACCAGAATTCGGCTTTTCCGTATGAATCTTCTCTCTCAAATGCTATCTGGTCATTTGGGTGCACCTGCACAGAGATTCTGTCTTTAATGTCAAGAATCTTTACCATTACAGGAAAATCACCCTTAAAGTAATTGAAGGTATTGTCTCCAAGTAAATCCTCAAGATAGATCTCAATAACCTCATCCAAGGTATTTCCCTGCAAAAAGCCATTGGCTACAACAGAACTTTGTCCGTATAGGCTCCATATCTCCCAACTTTCTCCAATTTTCTGTTGAACAAACTCCTGGTCAAACTCTTTGTTGAGTTTTTTATGTAAATAATCTCCCCCCCAGACTCTTAATCTTGGATCAGCAATAAATTTTATTGGATATAATTTATTCATATATCTCCTTGAAACCTCTTTTTGGTAAATACTTATTTAAATAGTATAAAATTACTATCAGTGCTACACTACATGCTATATACATAAATGGATATGCATAACTGCCGTATGGAGCCAATATCTCTCTATATGTTGTGTCTACATCTAAATTAGGGTTTAGCAAGTATATAAAATATGATATCCCGTTGTTTACCATATGTATATATATGCATGCCCAAAAACTGTGTGTCTTCCAATATATCCATCCAATAAAGCATCCTGCCAGGAATGCTCCAATGGCTTGCCATATATTAAAATGGATTACAGCAAAAAGTGCTGCCGACCATATTATGGCTCTAAGAGGTGTGCTATGCTTTAGCAACCCTCTCATTATCACACCTCTTAAAAGATATTCTTCTAATATTGGTGCTGTTATTACTGTGGTTATAAATGCCCAACCGCTATTGTCTGTAATGGATTTTAATGTCCTCTTTAATACCTCAGGCATTTCAATCCAACTTGTAATGGGTTCTGCCAGAGCTGCAAAGCAAAAAATTGCAATGGCAATCAAGGCAAAAAACACAATCTGGTTTACCTTGCCGGTATTTGTCTTTTCAATAGGGTAATCTGCATCAGCTTCCTCTTTTCCCCCTTTTATGTAAATATATATGAAACATGGAAAAAGTGGCAATACATATTCTAAAAGTATATTTATGTCTCTTACTAATATAATGCCAGTTTGCTGCAATACAATAAGTAAGGAGGATATCAATATTCCACCAACCGCCAGAATCAGAATAATGATATTCCAGCTCTGTGCCAATGTTGGAAGAAAATTAAAGAAGCGCTTGAACATAACACTATTTGAATAATGGAGAAGGATATACTCCAGCCTGGGTAAGTTCTTTAAGTTTGTTTACAACAATTGGTCTGTCTTCTTTATATGTAACACCAAACCATTTGTCGGGAGTAGAAAGAACTTTAACACTGGACTCTTTTTTCTCAATGCCGCTATTTACAATGTATGGAATGTAGAACTCTTTGGTAATGTTTTCTTTATTGTTGTTCAAGAACTCCACAAACAAATCTTTTGAAGATTTGAAAACATCTGGTGTAAAGCCCCACATGTTCATTGAAACATATGCGTTGCCATCCAAGTCTCTTGTTTGGCCATTCATTCCCTCTCCTGTAATCTTACCCTCTTTGTCTTCTATATGATGGTGTTCCTCAACTGTTGTAAGATAATTCTCTGAATTAACAGTACATACACCTCTTGATACTCCACCACTTTCAGAAAGGGTCTTGTTAAGGTAAAATCCCACCATGCAGTATTTGCCATTGAATTCATTTACCTGGCTAAGGTACTCACCCAACACTTTAAATGACTCCTGACCATAATAGTCATCTGCATTAATTACTGCAAAAGGTGCATCAATAACATCTGCAGCCATAAGCATTGCATGACCTGTACCCCAAGGTTTTACTCTTTCTGAGTTAAGCTCAAATCCCTCTGGAAGTTTGTTCAATTCCTGCTCTACAAATTCAACTTTAATAATCTTACTATATTTAGAAGCAACTTTCTCTTTGAATTCTTCTTTAAAATGCTCTCTAATAACAAATACAACTTTATCAAACCCAGCCTTTACCGCATCATATACAGAATAGTCCATAATGGTTTCGCCGTTAGGGCCAACTCCGTCAAGTTGTTTAAGGCCGCCATATCTGCTACCCATACCGGCAGCTAAAATTAGTAGTGTAGGTTTCATATTTATGAATTTTAATTATTAAATTTGCTTGTAAATTTGCAAAGATACTCAAATTATGGGAAAAAGAATATTAGATAATTTAAAAAACATATATCAAAACTCAAAAGTCTTTCGTTTTATAAGAAACAAGTACTTTTTGGTTACAACTTTTTTTGTTGTGTGGATTTTATTCATAGACACAAACAACTTGCTTGTGTGGTGGGAAGATTATAAAGAGGTACAAGAGCAGGAGCAACAAAAAGAGTATTATAAAGAGGCAATAAAATGGACAGATGAAAGGCTTAAGGAGTTAAGTTCA
Organism: uncultured Bacteroidales bacterium; assembly: GCA_937906795.1. Lineage (GTDB taxonomy): Bacteria > Bacteroidota > Bacteroidia > Bacteroidales > UBA932 > Egerieousia. The sequence continues at coordinate 6,549 of CALCUQ010000130.1, forward strand.
AACAGAGACAGTCTTGAAAAGTTTGCAAGGGAGCAATACTTGTTTCATAATCCCGACGAAGAGATTTTTATTGTAGAAAAAAAGTAGCCCCCCTGTAATCTTATATTATATCCATAAGCTTGTCACTCATATATGTTGGCCCGCCATCACAATCTTTGTGTTTTGGATTGTAGTAGAACTGGTCTATCCCAAATATTTGAGCCCCTTCAATATCATTTGCAAAATCATCTCCAACCATAAGAGTATCTTTCCTTATTGCACCAGGATTGTTGGAATAGGTATCCTTTCCACAAATAGCTTCAAGTGCCATCCTGAAAATGGCAGGATTTGGTTTGTGGACTCCCACTTCCTCCGATATAATTATAGCATCAAAGAACTCAAGGATATTTGAATTGGTAAGTTTTCTGTATTGTACCTCCTTAAATCCATTTGTTACAGCAGCAATCTTTGCTCCTTGGGATTTAAGAGTTTTCAAAACAATATCGGCATTGGGCTCCAACTTTCTCTCCTCTACCATATATTCCAGATATCTGTTCCCCATCATAAGGCCAAAATCATTTATCTGGGCAAGATCCCAACCCTTTGCATCTAGGCAAACAGAATTGCAATCCAAAGGGTAAGTCCCATTTATATAATTTGATAAAGTAGTTGCAAACCTGCTCCATCTAAGGTACTCCTTATCTATCTCTCCATTTTCATATTTTGCCACTGCGCCATGCGGTTCCAACGCTGCATGAACCATAAGCTGTGTAGAATAGTGATAT
>CALCUQ010000131.1 GCA_937906795.1 uncultured Bacteroidales bacterium
ATGCGGAGCGACAGTAACTGGAAAGTGCGGCGAATATGCCGACGGCGAGGCCGATGATCAGCGCGAACAGCGCAAGCATCATATACTTGGTAACATACCCATTACCATGATTAATTTCAACCACATTCCCTTCACTTCTGCCATATTTTGTTTTTCTTATAACATTGGAAACTTTTCCGTCGGCCGAAGCCAATACTGCCGTACCGGTTGCAGCCACCAGATCTATTCCTGTATGATTTGACAATGTTTTAAAGAAAGGATTGATCTTTTTTCCCACCGACGCACCTGTTTGCCTTAAAGTAAAGTTTTCTACAGGAAGAGGAAGAATGGATGGAATACAGCTCAATTGGTCGTTTAGGGAAACATCCTCCAAAATCATCGCCAACTGACGGTTTATATCTGTAACTTTATCCTCCAGTTGGGCAACAAGCTCTCCATAGTCATTGGACAAAGATGTAAGGTTTGTTGTATCAATTATATCAAAATCCTTGTAATCCTGTTGAATACCGGCAAAAACAGTTGGAGGTTCTGCATTAAAGATACTTCTGTAAATCTGTCTGTCTCTATATTGCAAATTCTTAACAGCCCCATCCAGAATATCAAGTTTTTCCTCAATCCTGTCACTCTCCTGCTGCATAAGCTGAGTCTGGTACTCCAATTGCTTTTCATATTCGGTACTGAATATCAGACTTGCAATAAAATAATAAAGCACAGACAAAAGAATACTTACAATAAAGTATTTCATAAGTCTGGCAAACTTTGAAAAGAAGCCTCTTCTCTCCTTTTCAAATTTAAGCTGCTCATTATTAAATCTATATCTGCTCATTACCCTCTTACTTTAGGAGGCTTTGGCCTCAACTTTACCATTTGTTTATACTCCTTGCCCCTTAAATTGCTGTCATAATAGTTCAATGGATTTACCCTGTTGTCCCTGTAAATGACCTCATAATGCAAATGCGGTCCCTTTGAACGTCCTGAATTACCCATAGTTCCCAATTGTTCCCCTCTTGTCAGAACATCCCCCACCTTAACATGAACATGCTGCAGATGGGCATATCTGGTTTTGTATCCAAATCCATGATCTACAATTACATAATTGCCATATCCATAAAACTCAAACGCAACCTTCTCAACAACACCATTTCCCGCACTGTATATAGGCTCTCCTCTGTTTCCCGACAAATCAATTCCCTGATGGAATCTTGGCTTACCGGAAAACGGATCAGACCTGTAGCCAAAGTAGCTCGAAAGTCTTGTGGCATCCAATGCAACAGGAGGCAAAGCCGGAACACACAAAGCCATCTGGTCTGCCCTATGTGCAAGTTCACCAACCTCATCATAAGAACGGGACTGCACAAACGCTTTCTTGAACAATATGTCCGCCAACTGTTCAACACTCCTGTAATTTGAAACTTCTGGAACAAGATTATATCTGGCATATCTTCCAGCACCTCCCATACCTGAGTTTCTAAGTTCACTCGACACCTCTGCCATACCAAAAACAGGCCTGTACACATTATTGTCTCTCATCTGCAACTCCAGCAATATTTTGCTGCTGCTGCTAAAACGCTGCTCCATAAGTTCAAGTTTTGAACTCAGGGCAACATATTTTTGTTTCAAATGAATGGTTTTAGGAGTTTCAAGTTTAAGTACTCTGGTATAAAAGGCATAATAAACCTGAAACGCCACCAGACTGATAAAAAACAATATCAGCCCCTTGTAGAAGCGTTTAGCTACAGAAGACTTATAAACCTCATAGGCTAAGGTTTGACTATTTAGTTTATACCTTTTTTTTCCAAACATATATAAAATTACCACTTTAGTGGTTTGCAAATATAAAAATAAAATTAAAAAGATTATTTTTGCACATTCTACAATATATATATGAGTATGACATCAAATCAAATAAGAGAATGCTTTTTAGAGTTCTTCCGCTCTAAAAATCATACCATAGTATCATCTGCACCTATGGTTGTTAAGAATGATCCTACATTAATGTTTACAAATGCAGGTATGAACCAGTTCAAAGACTGGTTTTTGGGTAACACAGAAGTTAAGCACCACAGAGTTGCAGATTCGCAAAAATGTTTGAGAGTAAGCGGTAAGCATAATGACCTGGAAGAGGTAGGACACGATACTTATCACCACACCATGTTTGAAATGCTTGGTAACTGGAGTTTTGGTGATTATTTTAAGACTGAGGCTATAGACTGGGCCTGGGAGTTGCTTACAGAGGTATATAAACTGGACAAAGACAGATTGTATGCTACAGTATTTGAAGGATATGAGAAAGATGGCGTTCCAATGGATACAGAAGCCAAAGAGGCTTGGTTGAAACATTTGCCAGAAGATAGAATCATATTGGGTAACAAGAAAGACAATTTCTGGGAAATGGGTGAAACCGGACCTTGGGGACCATGCAGTGAAATTCACATTGACCTAAGAAGCAATGAAGAAAGAGCTAAAGTTCCTGGCGTTGAACTTGTAAACAAGAGCCATCATCTTGTAATTGAGATTTGGAATCTGGTCTTTATGCAATTCAACAGAAAGGCCAATGGTTCACTTGAACCTCTTCCAAACAAACACGTAGATACAGGAATGGGATTGGAGCGTCTATGTATGGCCCTGCAAGGCAAACAAAGCA
>CALCUQ010000132.1 GCA_937906795.1 uncultured Bacteroidales bacterium
GATAATTGCTTGATAGTCATATTATTTCAATTTACGGTTATATGCAAAAAATCGTAAATTTTTTGTTTTAATTCATTATTTATGTATATTTTAGGAATAGAATCATCTTGTGACGATACTTCTGCAGCTGTTCTTAAAGACGAATATCTGTTGTCAAATGTTATGGCAAGTCAGGAGGTACATAAGATTTATGGTGGTGTTATACCGGAGCTTGCATCCAGAGCTCATCAACAGAATATCTTACCTGTAGTTGATACTGCACTCAAACAAGCAGGTGTAACAATGGATCAAATAGATGCAATTGCATTTACACGAGGCCCTGGACTACTTGGTTCATTACTTGTTGGAACCTCTTTTGCAAAAGGTCTTTCCATATCTACAAATAAACCACTTGTAGAGGTAAATCACTTGCAAGGACATATCCTTTCTCCTTTTATTAAGCAACTTGATAAAGAGAATATTCATCCAACTTTCCCATATCTTACATTGTTGGTCTCTGGTGGTCATACTCAGATTGTTAAGGTAAACAACTATCTTAATTTTGAAGTTCTGGGCTCTACTATAGACGATGCAGTAGGCGAGGCTTTTGACAAATGTGCAAAAATGATGGGATTGGGATATCCCGGCGGTCCAATCATTGACAGACTGGCAAAAGAGGGTGATGCCAATAGATTCAAATTCTCAAAACCTCATATAGCAGGACTTGATTACAGTTTCAGTGGAATCAAAACATCACTTTTGTATTTTCTAAGGGATCAACTTAAGGAGAATCCTAATTTTATTGAAGAAAATAAAGTAGATATATGTGCATCATTCCAAAAACATCTTATCGAAATTCTATTGGATAAATTGATAAAGGCAGCAAAACAGACTAAAATCAGTCAAATTTCCATTGGTGGTGGTGTGTCTGCAAATTCGGGTTTGAGAAATGCAATTGAAAGTGAAGGAAAGAAAAGAGGATGGACCACTTTCTTGCCTGAATTCAAATTTACTACAGATAATGCAGCTATGATTGCAATCTCCGGATTGTGTAAATTCAGAGAGGGATTGGTTTGCTCATTGGATGCTGCTCCTATTTCCAGAATAGAAGATATGAAATAGTATGAGGGAAGTAGAAGTTATTTTCAAAGCAAATGTTTCTCCTACTCAAGAGCAAATTGTAGGTGAGTGTGCATCAGTTTTAAAAATCAAACCTTGCAGAATCAATTCTTTTGAGGTTGTAAAAAGATCTCTTGATGCACGTGGAGGAGATATCAAATACAGATATAGAGTTAATGTTGCACTACAAGGGGATGCACCTATTGAGCCATATAAATTGCTCCCTTTTAAAAATGTTATTGACTCGCAACCGGTTATTATTGTAGGTGCCGGTCCGGCCGGTTTGTTTGCAGCACTTAAATTATTACAGAAAGGATTTAAACCTATTATTCTGGAGAGAGGTAAAAATGTTCATGAGAGGAAATTTGATATGGCAAAACTCTCAAGAGAAGGTGCAGTAAACCCAAACTCAAATTATTGTTTTGGAGAGGGTGGTGCAGGAACATTTTCAGATGGAAAATTATATACAAGATCAACTAAGAAAGGTGACGTAAAAGAGGTACTTAATCTTTTTGTCCATTTTGGTGCAAAACCTGATATTCTTATTGAGTCTCATGCTCATATTGGCAGTGACAAACTTCCTCAAATTATTGAAAATATGAGGAATTGTATAATTGAGCATGGTGGCCAGGTACATTTCAATTCCAGAGTCATTGATCTTAACAAGGATAATGATATGTGGAATGCTGTTGTTGAGAATCTTGATGGAGAGAATTCTAAAACTGTATATTGTGCTAAAAATATCATTCTTGCAACAGGTCATTCTGCCAGAGATATATATTACCTTTTCAAGAGTAAAAATTGGGAGATTCAACCCAAAGGATTTGCTTTAGGTGTTAGAGTAGAGCATCCTCAGTCACTCATTAACAATATCCAATATCATGGCAAGTATCAGCCATATTTGCCAACTGCTGAGTACTCTCTTGTTACTCAGGTAGAAGGTAGGGGAGTCTTCTCTTTTTGTATGTGTCCTGGCGGTATTCTGGTTCCTGCAGCTACCAATGAAAATGAACTTGTATTAAATGGAATGAGCAATTCGCAAAGAAATTCCAAATGGGCAAACTCCGGCGTTGTAGTTTCAATTGATCCAAGCGATATCCCATCTGAGTTTGACCATTACCAAGAACTTAAAGTACTTAAGTTTCAGGAATCAGTTGAGCAGAACTGCTTCAGACAAACCAATAGCCTTAAGGCTCCTGCACAAAGAATGGAAGACTTTGTAAGGAAAAGAATTTCAGTTGATTTGCCTCAAAGTTCGTATCATCCTGGTGTTTATTCTGCAGATTTGCACTCAGTTCTACCAGATTTTGTCTCAAGCAGACTACAGAGGGCATTTATAGAATTCAACAAGAAAATGAGAGGATATCTTACAAATAAAGCATTATTGCTTGCAGTAGAATCCAG
>CALCUQ010000133.1 GCA_937906795.1 uncultured Bacteroidales bacterium
CATTAGATTTATTCTTGTTTTATTTAGTGATGTAGAAATTAATTGAACAATATGAAATTTATCTATGATGATTTCAGCATTTGGGAACATTTTTTTAATTAATGAAATACTGGGTCACATTGACGGTTGCTATCCATAAAATTTCCTTCCATAACTATCATTACATATGTTCACGAAAGAAATCTTTAGCAAAGATAGGTACAAATCAGCTAGTTTAGACTTTATATATACTTGAGTTATTAAATTACGGCATACGATACGAAACAAACCCCACAACCTCATCCCGAAGTTGCAGGGTTTGCCCGACTTAACCTAACTAAAAAAACTATTTCACTTGTATAACAAGGAGACAGAAGAAAGGTTTAAGGGGATGTGAATAGAAATACGAAAAATAAACATAAGAGAATCCTGATGGTTGGCAAGACTGTCAGGATTTTGTTTTATAAAGTTACGGATGGAGTTTTTATTTTTAAAATGAGGGAGTAGGGAAAGTCCTGTTGGTATTGGGTATGGGCAATAGTGACGCAATAATGGACATATTTTTGTGGCTTTAACTCTTTAAAAGAAAAATTGTTATATTTGTGGAAATCCTATTTTATGAAATTGATTGAGAGAAATATGCAGACGATTATTGCCTTGTGCCAGATGTACAAGGTGAATAAACTATTTGTGTTTGGCTCAATCCTTACTGAGAGATTCAATAAGGAGAGTGACATAGATCTGGTTGTTGATTTCAATAAAGAGGATATTTCAGATTACTTTGACAATTATTACAATCTGAAAGATTCCTTGCAGGAGGTTTTGGGTAGAGAAGTAGATTTGCTTGAGGAGCAAGCTATAAAGAACCCATATTTGAGAAAGAGTGTTGATTCTTCTAAAATGCTTATTTATGGATGATGTGGTAAAGAAATCGTTGCATGATATTTTAACTGCAATTGAGGAAGTGGAAAGCTTTTTTGGCGATAAACCAAAATTGTTTGAGGAGTTTTGTGGAAACATCTGCTTAAAAAGGGCCATAGAGCGCAATATTGAAATTATTGGAGAGGCAATGAACCGTATTCTTAAGATTGATAAGGATATTGCCATTACAAATTCCAGAAGAATAGTAGATGCAAGGAATTATATCATTCATGGTTATGACAGCCTTTCTCCCGATATCCTTTGGAGTATGGCCATCAATCATTTTCCTAGGTTAAAAGAAGAAGTGGAGAGTCTTTTGGATTAGTTCATTGTGCTATAATTCCCACTTTTGCGCCTTATACGCCGACACCCCGAGCGCAATCAAGCTTGCTTGAATTGCCGAGGTGCGAAGGAGGAAAACAAGCGTAGCTTGTTAATTGATTTTATATCAATGATTTATATAAGAGAGCTTCCCTGCTGGGAGACTCTTTTTTTGTGCCTCCCCCCAGCGAAAGGAGTGATTACGAAAATGTCTCCTTTAGCCTATTTGTCGGGAATACTAAAGACCCATCTGGAGGAAGCAAATTCGCATACAAACTTTTTTTTTATTATATTTGTTTATATGCCCCTCTTGGCAGCATGTCTGATTTCAGTAGTATGCTGTGTTAAATGAATTATTAACCAAAAAACTACGGTTATGAGAAAACTTTTATTCCTTTTGGCAGCAATAGTGCCATTCTTCTTTGCATCGTGCGAGAAAGAAGAGGATCCGGTGCTTACAATCTCACAAACTTCAATTGAGGCACCTGCAGATGGCAGCAGCACAACAATCACAGTAGTATCCAATAATCCATGGAGTGTGAAAGCATCAGACTGGTGTACAGTTTCTCCATCGGGAGGACAAATTGGTGAAACTCAGGTTACAATAACTGTAAAACAGAATGATACATACAACTCAAGGGAGTGTCAGATTACATTTTCATCTCTTGAGCTTACGCAAACCATTACTGTAAAACAAGATGAGAATCTGGGTGTAGTTCTTCCACAGGAGGAATACAATATCTCCAGCGATGCCCAGCAACTGGAAATTAAAGTTAAGGCTAATGTGCCATACAACGTAAATACAACAGCAGACTGGGTGAAATATGCAGGAACAAAAGCTTTGGAAACAGCTACGTTACTTTTTAACATTGAACCTAATGATACATATGATTCACGTCAGGCATTGATTAACATTATTGAGGATGGTACAACAGACACCACCAAAATAGAAATCATACAAGTTCCTGTAGATGCAATCATATTATCTCCAAAAGAATATGACCTTAGCAGCGGTGAGCATACTTTGGAACTAAAACTCCAGACCAATGTATAGCTTGAGGTTGTTATTCCCGACAATGGAAAGGAGTGGATAAGCCATGTAGAGACCAAGGCTCTGCAAGAGAAAACTCTTGTAATGAAAGTTGCATCAAACGATAATCACCAGGCAAGAGAATGTGAAATAATCATAAAGAAGAAAAATGGCACAACTCAAGAAGCCGTAACAATACGCCAGGCACAAAAAGATGCTATAGTATTGTCTGAAAAAGAGTACAATCTTTCCCACGGCTCTCATAAAATAGACATTAAGCTTCAATCAAATGTTGATATCCTATATGAAATATCACAAAACGCAACAGACTGGATTTCAATTATTGAGACCAAAGCATTAGAGGAAAAGACATTGAGCGTTGAGGTTAAAGAAAACAAGACCTTTGATAAGAGAGAAGGAAACATATATGTAAAGATGAGAGATGGAAATCTTAATGACACCATAAAGATTTTCCAGAGTAATATAGATACACTATATCTTAGCAACAAGACCTTCAGTGTAGCAAAAACAGGAGGAAATATTGAAATAACCGTAAACTCCACAACTCAGTACACTGTAGAGATACTTGCAGATTGGATTAAGGAAATTGAATCCAAGGCTCTCAATACTAAAAAGCATACATTTGAAATTGCCGCAAATCAAGAGCAGCAATCGAGAAATGGATACATAGCATTCAAATCCAATACAACAGGGCAGAAAGACACTGCAACTGTGGTTCAGACAGGCTCTGCGGTCTATGTATGGGTTAATGGTATTACTCCATCATCTTCAGTGGCTGGTTCTGGAACTGAAAATGATCCATATATTATTCATAGTGCAAACGACTTGCAATGGCTGATTGATCAGGCTGGTGCAAGTACCAAGGATGATATAAAGACTAAGGGTAAATACTATAGACTGACTCACGATTTAGAGATTGACAGCGATCAAGGTAGAGGCTGGACTCCTATTGGAATGGGTATAGATGACAATAATGGAGAAATAAATACAGGCAATGCATTTGCAGGACATTTTGATGGCGGTGGATATAGTATCACTGGAAAGATGGTTCCTGTGTCACAGCTCTCAAATTCCGGTAATGTATATTTTGGATTTTTCGGATTCTGTAAGGCAGTGCGCTATCCTAATAATGACAGCGAATTCGAATATATCCCTACAATCAGGAACCTGAATATGTTTGCAGCGGTAGATATGAAGGGTATCCATACAGAATTTAAGAATGCGCATATAGGAACTGTAGTAGGCTACTCTTGGGGAGAAGTGGAAATTGCTAACTCCAGGAATTCAGGTACCATTACAGGATTTGACGCTACTGGATATGATAAGTCTACCACCTATATGGCAGGTATAGTAGGCTCCAGTTATAATTTGACCATTACAGATTGTGAAAATACAGGGGAAATTAAAGGTGGAACTGTGAGTGGAC
>CALCUQ010000134.1 GCA_937906795.1 uncultured Bacteroidales bacterium
CATAAACATCGTATGGTTTGTTAGGATCATCTGGGATAATCTCGTTAAGTGAATCCTCAAGTCTGTCAATAGGATCAGAAGTTTCTACGTAAGGTGGCTCCTCAAGATTGTTTTGTGGAATATAGCTTAACAAATCTTTGATTACCTGGATACCCTCTTCCTCAGAGTCTACTGCAAAGTGAGCAACACCACTCTTAGAAGCGTGAACGCTTGCACCACCTAATTGCTCTTGGTTTACATCCTCACCAGTTACTGATTTAACAACTTTAGGACCAGTTAGGAACATATAACTTGTACCTCTTGTCATAATATTGAAGTCAGTTAGTGCTGGAGAATATACTGCACCACCTGCACAAGGTCCAAAAATTGCAGAAATTTGAGGAACCACACCAGATGCAAGAATATTTCTTTGGAAAATCTCTGTGTAACCAGAAAGTGCATTTACACCCTCTTGAATACGAGCTCCACCTGAATCGTTAACACCAATTACAGGAGCACCCATTTTCATACCTTTGTCCATTACTTTACAGATTTTCATTGCAAGTGTCTCAGAAAGAGAACCTCCAAATACTGTAAAATCTTGTGCAAATACATATACCAATCTTCCGTCGATTGTACCTCTACCTGTTACTACACCATCACCTAGGAAAATGTTTTTCTCCATTCCAAAGTTTGTACAACGGTGAGTTACAAACATATCAAACTCCTCAAAACTACCCTCGTCAAGAAGCATGTTGATTCTCTCGCGAGCTGTGTATTTGCCTTTGTCATGTTGTGCGTCAATTCTTTTTTGACCGCCACCAATGCGTGCTTTTTCACGTAGTGAAATAAGCGCTTTTACTTGTTCGAGTTGTTGGCTCATTATAATGTAAGTTTAAATTAATTAGAATTTCTATTTGTTAGGATCCTCGCAAAGTTCAGTTAGAACTCCTAGGGTTGATTTTGGATGTAGGAAGGCAATGTTCAAACCCTCTGCACCTTTTCTTGGAGCTTTGTCAATTAGTTGAACACCTTTCTCTGATAGTTCATCTAAGCAAGCTTGTACACCATTGGTTGCAAAAGCAATGTGGTGAATACCCTCACCTTTTTTCTCAATGAATTTTGCAATTGTTCCCTCTGGATCTGTACTCTCAAGAAGCTCAATTTTAGTTTGACCAATCTTAAAGAATGCAGTTTTAACTTTTTGATCTTTAACTTCCTCAATAGAGTAGCATTTTAGACCAAGTTTTTCCTCGTAATAAGGAATTGCTGTCTCCAATGATTTAACAGCTATTCCAAGATGCTCAATATGTGTAAGTTCCATATTAAAAATATTTTAATGTGTTATAATGATACAAATTTATCAAGCAAAGTTAAAAATTTATTGTAAAATAAAAAAGGTTGATTCTTAAAAGAACCAACCTTTTGTCAATTTTATTTGTGAAATTATTCAGACATATCCATTATATGGTAAACGTTCTGAACATCATCATCTTCTTCAAGTTTTGAAATCAGTTTTTCAACCTCAGCTTTTTGCTCAGGATTAAGTTTTTTAAGTTCGCTGGTAGGGATTCTTTCAAACTGACCAGATTTGATTTCAAATTTGTTTTCCTCCAAATATTTTTGAATTTCTCCAAATGACTCAAATGCACCATAAATCATGATTACATTTTCCTCTTCGTCCATAAAAATCTCATCAACACCATAGTCAATTAGTTCCAACTCAAGTTCTTCTAGATCCAATCCCTCTTTGCCGGTAACTTTAAACACACATTTGCGCTCAAACATAAAATCCACACTGCCAGATGTACCCAAAGAACCACCACATTTGTTGAAATAGCTTCTTACATTGGCAACAGTTCTCATATTGTTGTCTGTAGCTGTCTCAACAAGGAATGCAATACCATGAGGGCCATAACCTTCGTATACAATTTCTTTATAGTCTGCTGTATCTTTCTCAACTGCTCTCTTGATTGCTCTATCGATATTATCTTTAGGCATGTTCTCACTTTTGGCAGTTTGGATAAGAGTACGTAGTCTGGGATTTGTATCAGGATCCGGACCACCGGCTTTAGCTGCAATTGTTATCTCTTTTCCCAATCTGGTAAAAACGCGGGCCATATTGCCCCAACGTTTCATTTTTCTTTCTTTTCTAAACTCAAATGCTCTTCCCATAACAATTATTTTGTAGGTTGAATACGAGTAATATATTTGTCAATCTCGTAACCCTCATTTGATTGAGGATATTTGTCTTTAATCTCTTGGTACATCTTCAATGCCTCTGCATTGTTACCTTGCTCCTGGTACATGATACCAGCTTTTAGAAGGTATGTGGCTGCAAAAATGTTGTCGGCAGAAGAAGCTGCTTTTTTGTAGTAGCTGATTGCTGTGTTAAAATCATTCAAACCTGCGTATGCATCACCAATACATGCGATTGATCTTGCAAGAATAATTTCATCCTCACCGTTATATTTCTTTAAGTTGTCAATAGCCTCCTGGAATTTACCAAGTTGAAGGTTACATACACCTGCGTAGAAATATACAGCCTCGCCAGATTTTGTACCATACTCAGAGATAATGTCTGCAAAACCAAGTGCATTGCCGTCGCCATTCAAAGCTTTTTCAAACTCTCCGTTTCTGAAATATTGCTCAGCTGTGAAAGTTTGTCCCATTGCCTCTTGTTGTGCTGGAAGAGTAACAAAATTATGGTAGGAGTATATTGCTGCCGCAACTACAAGAATAGCTACAACGCCATAAATCATAACATTTTTGTACTTTTCTAAAAATTTCTCTGTTTTTGATAAGGCCTCACTTACATTTATTTGAGGTTCTTGAACGTTTTTGTTAGTTGACATTATAATTATTGTTTTTTTTATGCAGGCTGCAAATTTACAATATTTTGGCAGATTACAAACTATATTTCCTAATTTATTTAATATATTTGCATGTATATAATTCTATTATGTATCTCAAGAAAATTCAATTATCAAATTTTAAAAATATAATCTCTGCCCAATTGGATTTTTCCAAAAAATTCAATTGTATTTCGGGAAACAATGGAGAGGGGAAGACCAATTTGCTGGATGCAATTTATTATTTGTCCATGACAAAGAGTTATTTCTCTTCAACCGACGCATATACATTCACTTTTGGAGAAGATTCCTCTTTTGTTTGCGGTACTTATTCTCTCGACGACCTTACAGAGGATACGGTAAGAGTTGCAATAAAAAAAGAGGGTGACAAAAGTGTTAAGAGAAATGGAAAAACATATAAGAGAGTATCTGAGCATATAGGTCTTTATCCTATTGTAATGGTTTCACCCTCTGATACTTCTTTAGTTATTGGCTCAGCCGACGACCGTAGAAAATTCCTTAATGCAATTTTATCTCAGACAGATAAGGAATATCTTAAGGAAATCCAATCATACAATCAGTTGCTTTCACAGAGAAACAAGCTCCTTAAAATGCCTGGAGTCTCTTTTGATTTGCTGGAAACTATAGATGAGAGGATGTCACAATATGCACAATGTGTATATGCAAAGAGGAAAAAATTATGTGAGCAACTGCAAAATAGCGTAAAAGAGTTCTACTGTGAACTAAGTGGATCTAAAGAAGAGATTGAAATATCCTATATATCAGATTTGCAGAATGATAACTTGTTGAATATTTTGTCGGGGAGTAGGGAAAGGGATGTTTTTTTAAGATATACTTCCAAAGGCGTTCATAAAGATGATATTGAGTTTGTTATGAACGGAATGCCTCTTAAGAAGACTGGGTCTCAAGGGCAGCAGAAAAGTTTTCTTGTGGCTCTAAAACTTGCACAGTTTGCTATTATGCAGTCTTTGTATGGACTCACTCCAATACTGCTGCTTGATGATGTTTTTGACAAGCTTGATATGCAGAGAGTTGAATATCTGCTGAGCCTGGTTTCAAGTGATAAGTTTGGGCAAATTTTTATCTCCGACAGCAATAAGGTTAGAATGGAGTCTATTGTTGAAAGATTTACTACAGAGTGCAATGCCTTTTCTTCCGTTCGGGTAGCAACCTCGATCCCGAAATAGCTTTTCTGTTGAAAAAGGGGTTTATTCTATTCTCTAATCAAGTGTAAATGAAAAGGAGTAATACAAAGCTTATCTCTCAAATAATTGAGGACTATATTAAGGATGAGGGTATTGCAGATGGCCTTAACAGGGTAAGGATATTCAATGCCTGGGACCTGGTTGTGGGGAGAAATGGTGCGGCTGCTACTCTTAATAAGTTTTATAAGGACAAGACTCTTTTTTGTACTGTAAATTCATCCATTATTAGGACACAATTGTACTATAAGCGGGAGGATATTATTTTTCAGATGAATAAAATCCTCAATGACAGGCTTATAGAAAAATTAGTTATACGTTAACTTCTTTTTTGTATGGTTAAAATAATAATAGATAAAGATATACCTTTTATTAATGGCGTTTTTGAACCTTATGCACAAGTGTTGTACGCTAAAGGGGCAGAAATGGATTCCAATATGGTTGCTGATGCAGATGCACTTATAATTAGAACAAGAACAAAATGTAATGAATATCTTCTAAAGGATTCTTCTGTAAAATTAATTGCAACTGCTACTATTGGAATGGACCATATAGATTTGGATTATTGTTCTAATGCTGGTATTATGGTTGTAAATTCAGCCGGATGTAACGCTGCGGCTGTTATGCAATATGTTTTTACCGCTTTATATGCTCTTGCAAATAAAAAGGGAATTTCTCTTCCTTGTTTTGGGAAAACTGCAGATAAGAGTGTTATGGGAGTTATTGGCGTTGGAAATGTTGGGAGCAAAGTTGCCGCGTTGGGTGAGTTTCTTGGCTTTGAAGTTTTAAGATGTGATCCTCTAAAAGAAAAAGAACAAACAATAGCATTTAATAAAGGTGAGATTCCATTAAAGGATTTTAAGGATTTTTATTCATTGGAATATGTACTTGAAAATTCAGATGTAGTTTCAATGCATACCTGGCTTGACAAGAATACCTTTTCAATGGCTGATGTGAATTTTTTCAAATCTATGAAACAAGGGGCAATTTTTATAAATGCATCTCGTGGTGAAGTTGTTGATGAGAATGCTCTCTTGGAATATCTGAACAAATTTGAAGGTGTTATTCTTGATGTATGGAACAATGAGCCTGATATAAATCTTACTCTATTAGAGAATGTTGATATTGCAACTCCTCATATAGCTGGGTATTCTTTAGAGGGTAAAATTAATGGTACCGTTAAAGCGGTGCAGCAGGTTGCCGGTTTCTTTAATATGGAAACATTAATGGATTTTAGCGTTATCCCGCAAGAGCCTTACAATAATTTTATTCAGTTGGATGATAAGAATATCTGTGAGATTGCTACAACTCTTGAGAATATTTTCCCTATCTTTGAAGAGGATTTTAAATTAAAAGAAAATCCAACCAATTTTGAACAATTGAGAAGTAATTATAAATACAGGAGAGAATTTTATGTTAACCCAAGAACAAAAACAACAAATTTTAAGTAGAGGTATTTCAGAGGCAGATTTTAACCAGCAATTAAACAATTTTGTTACTGGTTTCCCTTATTTGAATATTGTTAATGCCGCTACACCAGCAAAAGGAATTAAAGTTTTGGATGGCTCTGCACAAGAGAAAATGCAAGAGATTTCCAATAATTACAAAGGAACAGTTTGCAAATTCGTACCTGCGTCGGGAGCAGCAACCAGAATGTTCAAAGATTTATTTGAGGCTGCAGACAAACTTAAAGCAGGGGAGAAGTTGGCAGAGGGTTCTGCTGCAGATAAATTTGTAAAAAACATCTCTCTTTTCCCATTTTTTGATGCTCAAGGTATTCTTAATTTTACATTATACCCTAAAGCACTTAATTATGGCTCTATGCCTAAAGGTTTGATTCAGTTCCATAAATATGAGAATGAGAACAGAACACCATTTGAGGAGCATCTTGTAGAGGGTGCAAAATATGCTATGGATTCTAATGGCAATGTTAAAATGGTTGTTACTGTATCTGTTGAGCACCAAAAAGGTTTTGAGGAACTGTTGGAGTCTGTGAGAGCTAAGTATGAGGAAAGATTTGGTTGTAAATATAATGTTGAGTTTACCAATCAGATGCCTTCTACAGATATAGTTGCAGTTGACACAGAGAACAAACCTTTTGTTAAGGATGATTCTACTATACTTTTCCGTCCTGGTGGACATGGTGCTCTTTTGCAGAACTTGAACAATATTGATTCTGATATTTTGGTTATCAAGAACATTGACAATGTTGTTAAAGAGTCACTTTTGGATGAGACTATCAAATGGAAAAAAATCCTTATTGGAAGAACCATTGAACTTCAAGGCAAAATTTTTGATTATTTGAACAAACTTGATCAAGGCAATATTTCTGATGAACTTATAGCTGAGATCAAAACCTTTATGGATAATGAGTTTGCTGTTGAGTTCCCTCAATTGGACAAGGAAAGTACAATAGCTCTATTGAAAGCAAAACTTGATCGTCCTATTAGAGTTTGTGGTATGGTTAAGAACGAGGGTGAACCTGGTGGCGGTCCTTATATCATTAAAGAGAATGATGGTACTACATCACTTCAAATCCTAGAGGCAGCTCAAATAGACAAAAATAATCCTGCTGCCATGCAGGCCATGAAGGGTGCAACTCACTTTAATCCGGTTGATCTTGTATGTGCTGTCAAGAACTATAAAGGTGAGAAGTTTGATTTGACAAAATATCTTGATCCTTCAACAGGTTTCATTTCTGAGAAGAGTTTCCAAGGCAAGACACTAAAAGCTCAGGAATTGCCAGGTCTATGGAATGGTTCTATGAGTGACTGGAATACTCAATTTGTTGAAACTCCTCTTATTACTTTCAATCCAGTAAAGACTGTTCTTGATTTGTTAAGAGAGCAACATTGTAATAAATAAATTACTTTAAAGGATAAGGTGCGCTAGGCACCACAAAAAAGTGGCTCTCACACACATGAGAGCCA
>CALCUQ010000135.1 GCA_937906795.1 uncultured Bacteroidales bacterium
ATGAGACATTAAAATCAACTACAGAAGAACTTGGCAAGCAAGTTGAGTTGGGCTCTGTTTTAATGGGTAGAGGAATAAATGCCGTAGGTATCAACAATGCAGGCAAAGAGACCAACAGAAGTTCGAGAGTTACAAAAATCAAAGCATGTATCACTTTGGTATCAAACTCAATTGCCAAAAAAGGTCTTAGAGAAATTTATTTGAGAGTTAAGGGTCCCGACGGAATTCTTATGACTCCAAGCCAGGATCAGTTATTCTCAACCCAACAGGAGGGGGAGATGATTTATTCAGCATCACGTGAGGTGGATTATCAGGGTGATGAGGTTGAGGTATGCATATATTTTACCTATGCAGAAGCATTTACCAAAGGTGTTTACAATATTGAGATGTACACCCAGGACGGCAAACTTGCATCAACAGATTTGATGCTTAAATAATAGTGGCCGGCATTTACATACATATTCCGTTTTGCAACAGCTTCTGCAGCTATTGTAATTTTTACTCAGTAAAAAGTAAAAGGTATAGAGAGCAGTTTGTATTGGCGATAAAGCAGGAAATTCTAAGCAAAAAGGAATATTTTAAAAAGTTAGGAGTTTCTCCCAATACCATATATTTTGGTGGGGGAACTCCTTCTGTTTTGAGTGGAGATTCCATAAAAGAAATCTTGGATTTTGTAACAAATGAGTTTTGTGTAAATTCAATAGAAACCTCAATAGAGGTGAATCCAAACGATATAACGGAAGGGTTCGCAGCACAGCTTAGGGGTATAGGTTTCAATAGAGTGAGCATGGGAGTGCAATCTTTTATTGATGACCATCTGCAATGGATGAACCGCAGGCACACAAGCAAAGAGGCGGTGCAGGCATTCAAGCATTTACGCGAAGCAGGTTTTAATAACATTAGCATTGATCTTATTTTTGGATTCAGCTCTCTTTCTATGCAGCAATGGGAGTATAATATTGCAAAAGCTGTAGAGTTGTCTCCAAACCATATATCGTCCTATCAGCTTAGTATTGAGCCAGGTAGTGCATTATGGAGAGAACATCTTAAAAACAGGTATCTTCCATTGGATGATACACAATGTGCAAAGCAATACCAAATGCTACAGGAGCAGTTGGCAAGTGCCGGGTATGAGCAATATGAAATATCTAATTTTGCTTTAAGAAGCAGTAAGGGAGAATTGGACAAATCTATCCATAACAGTTCTTACTGGAGTAAAGAACCATACCTGGGGTTAGGACCTGCTGCACACTCTTACAATGGATACCAGCGTTTTTGGAATACATCATCAATTGTTAAGTATTGCAAACATTATCTCGGTCATTGTGCAGATATAAATGTCTTGGATATAGAGACTCTTACAGATGAAGACAAGTTTAATGAGTCTGTAATGCTGGGACTGAGGACTTGTAAAGGTATAAATCTTAATGATTTGGATGCCAAGTATTTAAGCAATATACAGCAGTATATCAAGATGCATTTGCACAGAGGCAATCTGGTGTTGGATGGTGATACAATAAAAATTCCGTCTGACAGACTGTTTGTATCAGACGGAATAATAAAGGACTTGTTTGTTTAGTTAATTGCTTAGCAGCAAGCGCAATTTGCAACAATATGAGCTTTAACAGCAACTGCAATAAACACTAAAACAAGGATGCTTGAGATAACAATACCAATGCATTTCCAACGTTTCATCCAAATCTCGTTGTTTAGACCCATTGTGTGAATTGCACTCCAGAAACCATGGTTCATATGTAACCAAAGAGCGATAAACCATACAACGTAAAGAATAACAACCCATAGAGGTTTGAATGTTTGATGTAGAAGCATTGCGCCGTCAGTCTCATGGTGCTCACCCAAGAACATAGGCAATTGCATTTTAGCCCAGAAATGTGTTAGGTGGAATGCCATAACTCCTAGAACAATAATACCTAACAAAAGCATGTTCTTAGAAGCCCAATCATCTGTTTTAGCTTTGTTTGCTACTGCATATCTTTGAGTTCCGCGAGCTTTGTAGTTCATATAGTTTAGAACAAAGGCATAAACAATATGAAAAATAAAACCTGCAGCAAGAACAGGAACCATAACAGATACAATAGGAAGAGCCATAAAGTCGCATCCTGCGTTAAATGCCTCATCACTAATTAGTGACAAACCGTTAACAAAAGCGTGAACGCCCATAAATAGGATAAGGAACAAACCGCTTATACTCATAATAAGCTTCTTCCCAATTGAAGATTTAAAGATATTAGCCATATCGTATTAGTTATTTTATGTTAATTTTTCCTCTGTACGTGCCCACGGCCAGGCCAATGGGTGTACAAAGATACATTCTTAGTTGCAATTTTCATAATCTTTGGCTATTTTTGTTTTACAATTATTATAAAAAAGATGAAGTATAATAGAATATTGTTAAAGCTAAGCGGAGAGAGTCTTGGCGGCGAAAAAGGGGTTGGTTTGGATGTCAATATGATGAGCCAATATGCAAAGGAAATTGCAAAGGTTGCTGCTGAAGGAGTACAGATAGCAATTGTAATTGGAGGTGGTAACATTTTTAGAGGTGTAACTGGTGTTGGAAAAGGTTTCAGCAGAGTTAAAGGTGACCAGATGGGAATGCTTGCCACTGTAATAAACAGCATAGGTTTGTCGATGAGCATAAAATCTGAGGGTGTGGATGCAGAAGTGTTTACATCTGTCCCTATGGAACCAATGGCAAGATATTATGCCAAAGAAAAAGCAGAGG
>CALCUQ010000136.1 GCA_937906795.1 uncultured Bacteroidales bacterium
CCGCAAAACTTGCTGGTACAGAGCGTGGTATCACTGAGCCAACTCCTACATTCTCAGCTTGCTTCGGTGCTGCATTCCTTTCACTTCACCCAACTAAATATGGTGAGGAACTTGTTAAGAGAATGGAGCAATCAGGTGCTACTGCATATCTTGTAAACACTGGTTGGAATGGTACTGGAAAACGTATCTCAATCAAAGATACCAGAGGTATTATTGACGCTATCTTGGATGGCTCAATTGACAAAGCACAAACTAAGTCTATTCCTTACTTCAACTTCCAGGTTCCTACAGCTCTTCCAGGAGTTGATCCTGCAATTCTTGACCCTAGAGACACTTATGCAAGTGCATCTGAGTGGGATGAGAAAGCTAAAGATTTGGCTGGCAGATTCATTAAGAACTTTGCTAAGTTCACAGGTAATGAGGCTGGTAAAGCTTTGGTTGCAGCAGGTCCACAACTATAGTATAAACTTATAGTATAAAACATATTGGGAGGCATACTCAAAGGTGTAACAGACACTTTTAGTTTGCCTCCCTTACTAATTGAATAAGTAATGATTAAAAAAATATTAACATTATCAGTTATTGCAGTTGGTATGATAGCAACAGCATGTTCAAATCATCAGCAGGATCTAAAGGCTTTGATTGACAAAATAGAAAACGATATAAAGCCATTGAGAAAACAGGCATGTATAGCTCAATGGGATGGCAGTATTTCTGGCAAAGATGAAGATTTTGCCAAATATGCCCAAGTTAGCCAACAAATGACTCAGTACTACTCCAACAAAGAAATTTTTAACCAGTTAAAATCATTTAAGGAAAGTGGTAAAATTAAAGACCCTACACTTAAAAGAGAACTTGAGATTCTATATAACTCCTTTTTATCAAATCAGGCAGACACCACCCTGCTTAATCAGATAATTGTAAAATCTATGGAGCTTGAAAAGATTTACGGAGAATATAGAGCTGTGTTAAACGGTAAGGAAATAAATGATAACCAGGTAGAAGATATTTTAAGAAATTCAACTGACAATAAAGAACTTAAAGCGGTTTGGGAATCACATAAAGGAATTGGTCCTAAAGTAGAAAAAGGTATTATAGAGATTGTAAAACTACGCAATAGCGTTGCAAAGCAACTTGGTTTTGACAACTACCACAGCATGTCATTGGAATTGTCGGGACAAAAACCAGAAGAAGTTACAGCAATACTGGATGAACTGGATTCTTTGACATCTAAAAGTTTTACTGAACTTAAAAGTGAGATGGATAATGCTTTTGCAAAAAGATACAATGTAAAGAGGGAAGATCTTATGCCATGGCATTATCAGGGAAGATATTTCCAGGAAGCACCTAATCTTTACCCTGTAAACCTTGACAAATATTATGCAGACCAGAACCTGGAAGAACTTACTGTAAATTTTTATGAAAGTATTGGAATGGATATAAGAGGAATGATAAAAAACAGCTCTCTATATCCTCAACCAGGTAAAAACCAGCATGCTTTCTGCACAGATATAGATGGAGAGGGAGATGTTAGGATTTTATGCAATATTGCCCCTAATGAAAGATGGATGGATACTATGCTTCATGAATATGGCCATGGTGTATACGCACAAGGACATGATGGAGCATCGCTACCTTATTTCTTGAGAGATGCTGCCCATACCTTTACAACAGAGGCAGTTGCAATGATATTTGGAAGACTGTCAAAAAATGCTGAGTGGATAAAACAAAGTTTGGGACTATCTCAAGAGCAAAAGGAAGAAATTACTGAGAACTGCTTTAAAGCAACTAAATTACAACAAGTTGTGTTCAGCAGATGGGTACAGGTTGTATACAGGTTCGAACAACAGATGTATGCAAACCCAGACCAGGATCTGAATGCTTTATGGTGGAGCCTTGTTGAGAAATACCAACAATTAAAAAAGCCAGAAGGAAGGGATATGCCAGACTGGGCTACCAAAATCCATATTGCACTTTACCCTTGCTATTATCACAATTACCAATTGGGTGAATTGTTTGCTTCTCAAATGCATTACTATATTGTAGATAATATAACAAAATCAGGCAATTATAAAGATGAGTGTTATATTGGCAATAAAGAAATAGGCAAATGGATGCAGGAGAAAATCTTTGCACCAGGTATGAGTTTCCATTGGAACGATTTTATAGAGCGTGCCACAGGAGAGAAACTGACCGCTAAGTACTATGCCCAACAATTTGATTTAAAGTAAATTTACTCATTAAATCAAAAAGAGAACAATTCAGACACATTTCTTCTTGGCAAACAACTCAAGTGAATCTCTTTGCCAGCAGAAACACCTATAGATTTCAATGCCCTTGCAACTTGCTCATATGCTTTTGCAGGGGTATTGTTATTTTCACTCAAATGGCATAAAAAGATATGACTCAAATCTTTGTGATAAACCCTCTTTATTGCAGAAGCAGTCTGCTTATTGCTCAAATGACCACATCCTTGCATTATCCTAACTTTAAGTTCAGGAGTGTAGCTCCCACCCAATAACATATCCAAATCATAATTACTTTCAAAAATTACAACATTGGACATTCTGCAATATTTGATTACATCATCGGTAACTTCCCCCAAATCAGTAAGAAAAGTAAACTTTACACCATTGATATTGATAAAATAACCAACCGTTTGAGTTGCATCGTGAGGAACTACAAAAGGGGTAAACTCAACATCCTTATATACAGACACCTCCCCCGGCTCTGTTCTTCTTACAGAGCCACTTAATTTACACCTGGTACAAGGATGTGTATCCAATGATTTGTGCAAAACAGATGTAGCATACACAGGGATGGAATATTTTTGTGATATAATACCCACCCCTTTAATATGGTCAATATGGTCATGAGTCACCAGAATGAACTCAATTGAATTTATATCTATATTATGCTCCAGCAACCTTTTCTTTACAGTTCTGGGACCAATTCCGGAATCTATAAGAAATGCAGTATTTTCATTCCCAATATAATAACAGTTTCCATTACTGCCACTGGACAAACTAAAAAATTTAATCATTTGACAAAGCCTGTGCAACCTTACTGCACAAATCCTCTTCTACATTATATAACAGAACCTTAAACCCCAACTGCTGTGCGGTTTCAATATTTTTTGGAGCATCATCTACAAACAAGGACTCAGAAGGCAAAATCCCCTCCTGCCTCAAAAGCTCTTCAAAAATTTCATTTATTATATCCTGTTTTAATAATTTTATTTCTCCACTGTCAGCCACACGAAATCCCGGGTCTAATCCTATTTCATTAAAATGATTCTTAATAATAAACAGGCAAAAACTATCTATAGTTGTTATCTGAGCACGATGAAGAAGTGTGGATTGACGAAGCAAATGTTCATTATCCGGGCTCTCCAAAAGGCGCTTTTCTATAGCCGCTCCAATTCTTTCTCGCATTTCCCCTGCA
>CALCUQ010000137.1 GCA_937906795.1 uncultured Bacteroidales bacterium
ACAGGCACCTCAGCTGTAGGAATCATATAGAAATTGTCAAGTCCCACGTGGTACATCTGTCCTTCCTTATCGGGAAGCTGGCCTGTTGCATAGGCAGAAGCCTCATTTACAACAAGTGGCGGCTGAACCTCCATATAGCCGGCCTTGGTATTCATATCAAGGAAAAAGGCAATCAGAGCCCTCTGGATTCTTGCCCCTTTGTCTTTATATACAGGGAAACCTGCCCCTGTAAGTTTCACGCCAAGATCAAAATCAATTATATCCAACGATTTTGCAAGCTCCCAGTGAGGTTTTGCATCTGCAGGAAGTACGGTCTTTTTACCCCCCTCCTTCACAACCACATTGTCCTCTGCAGTCTTTCCTGCAGGAACATCAGCACAAGGGATATTTGGAAGAAGTACAAGGTACTCGTTCATCTCCTTGTTGTGCTCCTCCATCTTAACCTCAAGCTCCTTTGATTTCTCCTTCAGGGATGCCACAAGTTTCTTTGCCTGCTCAGCCTCATCCTTCCTGCCCTGCTTCATAAGCATTCCAATCTCCTTGGCCTTTGCGTTCTGCTCTGCAAGAACACTGTCCAGGCTTGTCTGTGCCGCACGTCTGGCAGCATCAGCCTCAAGAATCTTTGCCACAATCTCCCTTGCGTCAAAATTCTTCACAGCCAGCCTTTCAATTACAAAATCCGGCTGCTCCCTCAATAGTTTTAATGTCAACATATTGCGTTACAATTACTTGCTGTTGTAAAAAAGAAAAGGCACCCTTGTACAAGGATGCCTTCTTATTGTGTATTCAGGTCAATCCTTAGTTCTGATAAGGCATTACCGAAACATAAGACTTACCCTCTGCTTTCTTCTTGAAAACTACTACGCCGTCAATAAGTGCGTATAGAGTGTGGTCTTTACCCATTCCAACGTTCAAACCTGGATTGTGTACTGTACCTCTCTGGCGAACAATGATGTTGCCTGCCTTGCAATTCTCTCCACCGAAAATTTTAAGACCTAGTCGTTTGCTTTGTGATTCACGGCCGTTCTTTGAACTACCGACACCTTTCTTGTGAGCCATAAACTTCTAAATTTTA
>CALCUQ010000138.1 GCA_937906795.1 uncultured Bacteroidales bacterium
ATAGACATTCCATCAAAGGTACTTGTTCCCCTTCCTATCTCATCCAGCAAGATTAATGACCTTTGTGATATATTGTGTAAAATGGTAGATGTTTCTATCATCTCCACCATAAATGTAGATTCTCCTCTGGAAATATTGTCAGAAGCTCCTACCCTTGTAAAGATTTTATCAACAACTCCTATTGATGCCCCTTGAGCCGGAACAAAAGACCCTATCTGTGCAAGCAATACAATAAGGGCAGTCTGCCTTAACAAAGCACTCTTCCCTGCCATATTTGGGCCTGTAAGTATTATTATTTGCTCCGATTCATTATCAAGCATAATATCGTTTGCAACATACTCCTCTCCCGGCGACATCAAGGTTTCAATTACAGGGTGACGTCCTTGTTTTATATCTATCTTTAGGGAGTTGTTCATCTGCGGACGGCAATACTTGTTCTCTACCGCCAATGATGCAAATCCAACAAGAACATCTATATGTGCTATTGCATTACAGCTTTTCTGAATATCTGGAATTTCATTCTGTATCTGAAGTACTATATGCTGATATATCTGCTGCTCAAGAGATATGATTTTTTCTTCTGCACCAAGAATCTTCTCTTCATAATCCTTAAGCTCCTGTGTTATGTATCTCTCTGCATTTACAAGTGTCTGCTTTCTGATCCAATCTTGCGGTACCTTATCTTTATGGGTATTTCTTACTTCCAGATAATATCCAAATACATTATTGTAACTGATTTTTAAAGATGGGATACCTGTGCGCTCGCTCTCTCTTTGCTGAATCTGCAAAAGATAATCTTTCCCGTGACGTGCTATGTCTCTTAATTTATCCAGCTCATCACTTACCCCCTCGGCTATAATATCCCCTTTGCCAAACGCATTGGCAGGCTCAGACATAATATTTGTCTGGATAAGGTTCCTTAGTGTATCAAACAATAATATTTGCTCCCCTGCATCTGCCACATTGGGATTGTCTGACTTTATGCAGATCTCTTTTATAGGCCCCATCTGCTCCAGACCTCTTTTGAGTTGTATAACCTCTCTTGGAGCTATTTTACCTGCTGCAGCTCTAGATATGATTCGCTCAAGGTCACCTACATTTCCAAGAAATTCCTCTATGTTCTCCCTTTTCTGAGGATTAAGGGTAAAATACTCAACAACAGAATGTCTTGAATTTATCTTATCTATATCCATCAAAGGCATAGCTACCCAGCTTCTGAGCATACGGGCTCCAAGCGGGGAGTTGCATCTGTCAATTACATCTAAAAGTGATACACCATCTGAGCCTCCTGCAGGGGCAAAAATTTCGAGATTTCTGAATGTAAACTTGTCCATCCACACAAAACTCCCCTGGTCAATTCTGGAAATTGAACACAAATGTGCTATCCCGGTATTCTGGTTCTGCTCCAGATAGAACAGAATTGAGCCTGCCGCTGTAACACCAAGCAAAAGTTTCTCCACTCCAAAACCTTTAAGGGAATTAAGGCCAAACTGTTTTTTCAATTTGTCTTCACAAGCCTCTGTTACATACCCCCATTCATCTAAAGTGGAAAGGTAATAATGCTCTCCAAACCTCTCTCTGAACCCCTTCTGATACCCTTTTTGTACTAATACCTCTTTTGGAGCAAAATTTGCCAGCAGAACTTCTATATAATCCAATGTTCCCTCTGATATTCTGAATGTTCCTGTTGATACATCAAGAAAAGCAATTCCTGCTTTATTGGCCGAAAAATATACAGAACACAAAAAGTTGTTCTCTTTCTGCGAAAGTAATTGCTCACTATATGCAATACCAGGTGTAACAAGTTCTGTAACACCTCTTTTTACAAGTTTCTTTGTAAGTTTTGGATCTTCCAGCTGGTCACACACCGCCACCTTGTAACCTGCCCTTACCAATTTTGGTAGATATGTCTGTATAGAATGATGAGGGAATCCGGCCAACTCCACATGCTGAGCCGTCCCATTTGCTCTTTTTGTAAGGACAATTCCCAATACCTTACTGGCTATAATGGCATCATCTCCAAATGTTTCGTAAAAATCTCCCACTCTAAACAACAACAATGCCTCTGGGTGTTGTCTTTTAAACTCAAAGTATTGTTTCATTAAAGGGGTCTGAACTATCTTGGTATTCTCACTCATATCTTTTTATTCACAAATAGCAAATGTAACAATAATTTAGTACTTTTACCATCAAAATAATTTATCGGGATACTATGAAAAAATTTTTATTGCTTGCATTAGC
>CALCUQ010000139.1 GCA_937906795.1 uncultured Bacteroidales bacterium
ATGTATGGAAAGATAATTTTGCATTTAATTATGCTAAAGTATATTATGCAAATGAATGGAAATACGATGAAAATGGTGTTCCTCAAATAAAATAAAATATTTTTTATGCACTTGCTATAGCAATATACCAAGTGCATTTTTTATATAAAAAATGTGAAGATATTCTTAATATACTTTTAAGTGTTTATGATTCAAGTGAACTAATCAAAAAGTAAATATTTAAATTCAACTGAATAAAACAATTAAAATTTTATTAATTATTTTAATCGCAATATTTATAACATTTATTGTATCAAGAATATTATCTAATTCGTTTGGTGAAAGACTGACAGAATCTTCTTCAATATCTTCGTTCTTCTCAACCTGTTCCATTGCAGAAGAATCCGGTCTTTTTGTTTTCCAGAATGAACTTAGCATTGGACCATGAATAGACTCAATCCCATATCTTGATAGCATAATGTGCAATGTTGTAACATCACTAAAACCAAGAATCCATTTAGGGTGTTTTCTTATCTCCTCAAAATCAATATACTCCATAGTTCTTATAGCTCCATATCCACCCCTGTAAAAAATGATACCTTTAAGATTATCATTTTTTATCATCTTCATAAATTCCTCTGCCCTGTCTTTATCAGAAGCAGAAAAAGGGACAGCATCTCTTTTTAACAGGCTCTCTCCTATTTTTACATTTAATCCCCACGAGCGTACAATATCTATCATTGTATCTGCTTGTCTTATACTCTTCTCCGACAAAGCAGATGAAAGTGTCATAATACCAATACTGTCCCCCTCAACAAGGTAAGCTGGCCTGATAATCTCTCTTTTGCTTTCCTGTGTACTACTGCACCCTACAGCCACAAGGGCAGAAAGCACAGACAAAACAAATAATTTAACAAATGAAAACTTTTTCATATCTGTATTATTAATAGCCTAAATTCTCCTCATTCAAAAGTTTGGTAAAAAATGCAAGATGCTCAGTTAGAGCATATCCCCAATAAGGCCAAGAGTGTTTGCCTGGAGTAAGAAGGGCAATATGAGGAATTCCCAAATATCTGCATTTTTGAGAGAATGAATCTGTACATCTTACATAGAAATCATCATAACCGCAACTTACAATAACAGGCTTGTTAAGGCCTTTAAGTTTCTGTACTCTATTGATAGCACTCTCTGCAGCCAATCTTTCCATTTTATCACCAATAACTTTTGATATCTCCTTATCAATTAGTGGAGTAAGTTGCAGATCCAACACACCGCTCATACTACCCGCAGATCTGAATTTATCTGGATCATCCAAGAAGATATTCATTGCTCCATGTCCTCCCATACTCAAACCTGTAATGAAAGTTTTACTTGGAGTAAGGTTATACTTTTTCTGCATTTGAGGATATAACTCTTTCCAGAAGAAAGTTCTCCACTGCATTTTGCTGGGATCTGTGTTATTAAGGTACCAACCGTTATAAAATCCGTCGGGACAAATAATTCTAAAATTAAACTTGTTGCTAATTTTTTGAATATCATGTTTTTTACTCCAGTCTTTATAGCAACCGCTCCATCCGTGGAACAAAAACAGGGTTGCTGTGTTTGCATTTACATTCTCTGGAGTAAACACTAAAATTGAATCGTTACATTTCAAATTCTCAGACTCAATAACTATCAGTTCTTGAGCACCTGCATTTGCTGCAGAAAACAAAGCTATAAAAGCAATAGTCAAAAATCGTTTTAACATATCCATTAAATTTAATTTCTTTTGCAAAAATAGTTTAATTTTGCAATATGGAAGCTATCAATTTTCAAAAAACAAAGAATATTTTAAAGAGAAAATCTCTTTATATAGGGTTAGCCATTGCATATGTGCTAATGATGATTTTTTTTCCAAACGAAACAAAATTCAAATATGAATACCAGAGGGGACGCCCTTGGATGTATGAAACTCTCATTGCACCAATAGATTTCCCTATCCTTAAAACCGATGCAGAGATTAGAGCTGAACAGGAAAAACTTGCATCTGAAGTGGTTTCTTACTATGTGTATGACAATTCTGTCTATACCACTTCCATTTCTGATTTTGCAAAAATGCAGTCTGTGCAGGAGTTACCTGGACAGGTGGAGGATATCATTGAGGATGCCATTATAAAGATTTATAAGAATGGTATCCTTCCCGACGACAAATATTCTGCCATTAAATCTGCTTCTGTATCTGAGTATGTTGTAATCCAAAAAGACAGAAGGGCAACAGAAGAGCTTTTGAGTTCAATATATACAGTTGACAAAAGTATAAAATACATAAAATCTGAGATTCTTGCACAGTATCCTCTGATAAATGCAGATTCCATATTGGCAAAGATTCAAGTGCAGAATTATTTGGTTCCAAACCTTGTTATTGACAAGGCCACCACTGAGGCAATGCATAAAGAGGCCATTGATTATATCTCCCCATCAAAAGGTATGATATATGCCGGCCAACTTATTGTGGCTGAGGGTGAAACCATTACAGCAGAAATTGAACAGCTTCTTAATTCATATAAAGCAGAATACGAGTTGAGTTTGGGTTCCAGTGGAGATGTTTTCTATATATTCTTTGCTCATGCCATTATAACTCTAATTGTACTTTCTTTATTGTTCTTTAACATATATTTTGTTAATGTAGAGGTACTTAAACAGTTCAACAAGTTCTCATTCTTTCTTGTTGTAGCTTTGATGAATTTCCTTATCACCGTATTTACCAGAAATGCAGATCCTAAGTTACTTTATATGGTTCCTTATGCTGTATTTGCATTATATATGATATCCTTCTCTTCATCCAGAATGGCTTTCCCATTATATATGGTTGCACTAATGCCGCTTCTTATCATAACAGAACATGGCATTGAACTGTATATAATGAATGCATTTGCAGGTGGTATTGCACTGGTTTCTTTCTCTTTCCTTAACAGAGGCTGGCTTCAGTTCCTTAATGCTCTTATTGTGTTTATAGCTTTGTTGCTTGTATACATTGCTTTCAGACTTTTGGAAAACACAAGTATAGATACATTGGATTTTAATGTACTGCTTTATCTTTTCCTAAATGCTCTGTTTGTTGTAGCAGCATATCCTCTTGTTTTCTTGTTGGAGAAAATATTTGGTCTGGTTTCCAGCTACACTCTTAGAGACCTTGCCGACACAAATAACAGTCTGTTACAAGAGCTTGCAAGAAAAGCACCAGGTACATTCCAACACTCCCTACAAGTTGCAAATTTGGCAGAAAGGGCTGTTGCTGCAATTGGTGGTGACTTTGTACTAGTAAAAGTTGGTGCAATGTACCACGACATTGGAAAAATAAACAACCCTCAGTGTTTTATTGAAAATGCTGCACCTGGAGTAAACTATCACGCAGGATTATCTCCTATTGAAAGTGCCAAAGAGATAATCAAACATGTTGACGATGGAGTTGAAATTGCCAAAAAACATAATCTGCCACAGAGAATTATTGATTTTATTACATCTCATCACGCAAAATCACAGACACTATACTTCTATAACATATATTGTAATCAAGGTGGAGATCCAAATGATATAAAAGATTTCAGTTACCACGGAACTTTACCTACAGCTAAAGAGCAGGTTGTTGTGATGATGGCTGACGCTGTAGAGGCTGCTTCGCGCTCGCTTACTGATTATTCCGCTGAAAGTATTTCAAACCTGGTAGATAACATTACCAAGCAGCGCCTTGCCGATTCTCAACTCACTCAAGCAGACATCTCAATGAAAGAAATAAACATTGTAAGAGCTGTCTTTAAAAAACATCTCCAAGAGATTTACCACGCAAGAATAGCATATCCTAAACGTAACAAATAGGCAATAAAATAAATTATACAATCCACCCCGCTATTGAATAAATAACGGGGTGGTAATTTTATTGGCTATTTTTCCCAAAACACCTCCTTAAAAAGAGAAAAAGTTGCATTGAATTCTAGAATTTAGCAAAATAAAAAATTCATTGTCAAAAGTTGACAAAATTCAACTGTAATTTTGTATCAACAAAAAAAACAGAAATTATGGAAAATATATTTTTAGGGATTTTAGGTTACATCGCACTTAGCGGTATGTTCTTTTCACTTGGATATATATGGGCAAGAATAGATAATATTCTTAAAGAGATGAATAATGCCAAAGAGGCAAAATAATAAAACTATATTACTAATTTATAGAGTTAGAAGATAAAAAATATCCTTAAAAAGTTTTAGTATGTTCAAATATATAAACCATATCTTTGTATACTATTATCCTTTTTAAGGATACTTATCATTTAATATTATCTATGTCTGCGCGATTTCATAGCAACAAGCCATGCAAATCCTGCCAATGCCGCACCAATAGATACATACGCGAGTATATTCTCGTTAATTTCATATCCTTTCTCTTCTAGAAAGCTGTCTTCATCAAGATATTGTCCATTAGAAATCAATTCCAAAGCTTTATCAAGAATTACATCATTTTCCGCAGTATAAACCTCTTCATAAGTTAAAGGCACTTCATAATCAGGCATTAGACCTCTACCTCTTGGAGTCCTTTTTGTAACCAAATCATCAAAAACATCTTTCACCAGAGGAATTCTCACCTGAATTTTTGAATTAGGCAACATAAGGTCCAAAAATTTGTATGCTGTCATATAATGATAACCGGACAAGGTCTCCCTTCCTACTGTTACAGCTCGTTTATTTCTCACAAGTAATGCCGGGAACAAAGTTGCAGCTGAAACAGATGTTTCATCAGTAAGAATATACAATTTACCTCCATAGTGTACCAATGAGTCTGGAAGGACAGGTTTGTCATAATAATCCGATGCAGCATAAAAGCCTAATTTTCCTTCTACAGCTTTATAGTCAGAGAAGATTTCATAATCAGATAAGTAGTTAAGTGCATATTTAAAACTTTGGTATTTACCATTAGAATTCACTTTTAGATAAGAATTCATTTTTTTGATAGGTTTATCTAAAAAGTACGATACTAACTGGTTTATAATCCTTACATCTCCTCCAGGGTTATTCCTTACATCAATAACCATATACGGCACATTAGAAAAACTCTTTAATGAATCTGCAATCTTATCCATTTCCACCTGGTTTAGAACAAATGAATGTAGAGAAAAAAGAACTGTACTATCATTAAGTCGCTTAAAATCAAAAGATTTAGTACGACTCATATACTGATTCTTTATATAACTTACCCTAAGAGTTGTGAATGGAAGATACTGTGCCTTATTATATTTCATCCATATATCTTTATATTCTGTTCCATCAGTAAATTTAACATTTGTAGTTCGCTCACAAATCACTTTATTACCATAAATATAATTCCACGCGGTAAGTCTTAGATTATTTCTATGACTGCTGTTGTTCCCATCAAATCCAACCATCATCCTATCAACCCTTGCCACTATATCAGCTGCACTCTCACCATTAATTGATTCTACTTTCTTCCCAATAAACCTTGCACAACTTTTCTCTGCTTTTGTAACCATAACACTATCATCCAAAATTCCCATCATAAGATGAGGAACATATATATCTATACCTTTTCCCAATCCGGGATTTGGGGTAATAAGACTTATATGAGAATCATGCACTAGTTCTGCCGACATTGAAGCCCTCACAACATTATATAAATCTGTATATGAAATGCCATTCTTCATTGTTTCCCTATATTTCATATCAAAAGCATTAAAACATTCTTCACTCACAATTTCATCCAAAGAAGGATAACACTCCTTATAAGCATTCATGAGCACTGTAAAATCCTCATTTGCTTGTTCTGCAGTAGCAGTTTTACCTGTACCGATAGCCCAAACGGGTTCGTAAGCAATGATAATTCTGTCAAGCTCTTCGTTAGAAACGCCCTGAAGAGCAATCTTTGTCTGTGAACGAACAACTTCCATTGTAACGCCTTTTTTACGTTCGTCAAGAAGCTCGCCAACACAAAGGATAACAGTAAGACCGCTGTCAAGAGCAG
>CALCUQ010000140.1 GCA_937906795.1 uncultured Bacteroidales bacterium
GTATGAGGTCCCACTCCAAATTTATTCTGAAGATAAAGTGCGTGAGTTACAAGGGCCAATACCTCAAATTTCCATTTATACAATCCAAAAAGGGCACCTATACCCATATCATCAATTCCAGCTGCAAAAGCTCTGTCCATTGCATTAAGTCTCCACATATAGTTTCCCTTAATGTCATTGGCAGGGTGGAATTTTGCATATGTCTGTTTATGGTATGTCTCCTGGAATATCTGATAAGTTCCAATACCGGCTTTCTTAACAGTTCTGAATCCTTCTATATCAAGTGGGGCAGCATTTATGTTAACCCTTCTTATCTCACCATTCCCAACTTTAACACTATAGCAGGTTTTAACACATTCAGCAATAAATTCAGGTGTGTATTTAGGAGACTCCCCAAAAACCAGAATCAGCCTTTTATGCCCATATTGTTCAAGATTTTCCAACTCTTCAACAAGTTCCTTCCCCGACAAAGTCTTGCGGACAGTTTCTTTTGATGAATTCTTGAATCCACAGTATTTACAATTGTTGACACAAAGATTTCCAATATATAATGGAGCAAAAAGAACAATCCTATTACCATAAACTGTCCTTTTTAATTTTTTTGCAGCTTCAAACAACTCATCCAATCCTTCTTTTGATTCAATGGCAAGAAGCACAGCTGTCTCCTCAACTGTAAGAGGTTGTTTGGCCAAACTTTTGGCAAAAATTTCTCTTGCTCTTGGCAAGTCTTCTTTTGTATTGTCAATTAAAGAGTGCAGTTTGTTGTCATCTATAAAATCAACTGCATCTTTAGTGAGTTGCATATTCAGTTTTATCTTGTTAATCATAACTTTAGTCGTTTTTGAACTTCTTTTTCCAATTCCTGGCCAGAAGTTGATTTATATGAATCAACATATTGGTTTGCGTGAGAAATCTCTGCACCAATAAGTATAATTGTCCAGCTTACATTTACCCAAATAAGGAACAATGGCAGTGCTGCAAATGCACCATATACAGCATTGAGTCTTGTTACAAATATCTGAGTACCCATATATAAGTACTGCATTCCTACAAAAACTGAGCCTGCAATTACAGCAGCCCAAAATGCAGCACCTAATTTAACTTTTACACTTGGGATATATTTGTACATTACTGTAAAAGTCAAAATAATTATTGAGTAGAATACAGAGAACTGCACAAAAAGACCTGCTTCTTTCAATATACCTCCCCCCGTACTGTCCAATGCTTTTGTAAAATACTGTGATAGAGATAAAAAAGTTACTATTATAAGAGGAACAACAGCTAGTATTCCCAAATAATATAAAAGCCTTTTTGAAATGGATCTTCCACGTTCAATTTTCCATATTGTATTGAATGCCTGTTCTACATTGAGCATTACCCAAAGTACAGTGCCTGTAAATATTATAAAACTTATAATGCCAAAAATATCTTTGGTACTGCTTTCTACAATATTGTTTGCAAAACCAATAAGGTATTGCATGAACTCTTTATTGTCTCCGGTAGAAACAAGAAGTAAATTATGAAGTGTATCGTCGAGGCCCAAACCACCTGTTACAGCAAAGGCAACAGCAATAAATGGAACAAGAGCCATTACAGTAAAAAAGCTGAGAGAAACAGCATATAACCCCAGTTTTATACTGCCAATCTCTTTAAATGTAATAATGGCTATTTTAAGATATTTCAAAAGTTTGGCACTTTGTCTGCTAAAATCCTGAAGATTCAGATGCCATATATCTTCTGAAACAAATTTTACAAGCCAGTTGTACAAATCTGATATTTCCTCTTTTAAATCTCTAAACACTATTTTAATTTATTTAGGAATTTTTCAGCATCAATAATATATCTGGTGTGATTACCACTACCTATTACCCCTTTGGTGTCGTATGCAACAACATCAAAATTAACCCAATTGCCGTTAATTGCTGTAACAATTGCCTCAGATTTAATTTGTGCTCCAACAAGAGTTGCCCTGGTGTGTTTGATATTTATTTCAGTACCAACACTGTCCAAATTATGTTTCTCTTGTTTTAACAGATTATAAGCAGCTGCCTCCATCAATCCAATCATTGCTGGAGTTGCGTATACAGGCAATCCGCCGGATTTGTGTGCAATTGCTGTATCAGAATCACTTACGGTACTCTCTATAATATATTTTTCATTAATCTCTACCATACTATCTTATTTTATAAGTTCATAAAATTCTTCTTCAGAAATAATCTTTGTGCCAAGTTTTTCTGCTTTTTGCAACTTGCTTGGTCCACATTTCTCACCAGCAACCATATAATTTGTATTTGAAGAAATTGAGCTTCCAACTTTACCGGAGTGCTGTTCAATCAACTTCTTGAGATTCTCTCTTGATATGCTGAAGTTTCCAGAAATTACAAGAGTAAGGCCACTTAGTTTCTCCGACAACTTTTGCACTGAGTCATCATCCACACTCATTTTGAGCCCATACCCTTTAAGTTTATCTATCATTTTTATATGTTGCTCATTTGCAAAATATTCTATTATGGAATCAGCTAATTTTTCTCCAATTTCCTCAATTTGCAACAATTCATCCTTGGTAGCTTTTGCAAGTGCATCAATACTCTTGTACTGTGCCGACAAAGTTTTGGCTGTTGTTTCGCCTATGTGCCTTATACCTAATGCAAAAAGGACTCTTTCAAATGGAACCTCTTTACTTTTTTCAAGGGAGTCAAGAAAATTCTGAGCAGATTTTTCCTTCCATTTGTCCAGAGAAAGCAACTGCTCCTTACTAAGATGGTATAAATCACTAAGAGAATATATAAGACCTCTGTTATACAATTGTTCAATTGTAGCTTCACCCGCATTTATGGCCATCGCCTTTCTGCTGACAAAATGGATAAACCTCCCTTTTATCTGAGGGGGACAATTGTCAGAATTACGACAAAAATGTTTAGCCTCGTCATTATCTCTAACAAGTTGTGCACCACAAACCGGACAGTGGGTAGGAAAAACAATCTCCTTTACACTCTCACCTCTTTTATCTTTCTCTACAGCAGTAATCTTAGGTATAATTTCTCCCCCTTTCTCTACATATACATAATCCCCAATCTTAATATCCAGCAATTCAATCTGATCTGCATTGTGCAGTGATGCCCTTTTAACTATTGTCCCCGACAATTGAACCGGCTCAAGATTGGCAACTGGAGTAATGGCACCTGTTCTTCCAACCTGATAGTCTACAGACAATAAAGGAGTAAGAGCTTGTTGAGCCTTAAATTTGAAAGCCGTAGCCCATCTTGGAGATTTTGCAGTAAACCCAAGACTGCTTTGAATGTTAAGCTGATTAACTTTTATAACTATTCCATCTGTCGCAAAAGGAAGTTCTTTCCTTTTTACATCCCACAAATTGATATATTCAAACACTTCTTCTATGCTATTGCATATTCGAGCGTGCTCAGATACCGGCAATCCCCATTTCTTTGCAAGCTGAAGAGCCTGCTCATGTGTTTGCGTTATTGGATTAGGTGTAATAAGATGATATAGCGTACACTCCAGCCCCCTTTCCTTAACAAGCGAAGAATCAAGTAGTTTGATTGAGCCTGCTGCAGCATTCCTTGGATTTGCAAAAGGTTGTTCCTCCTGCAATTCTCTTTGATAATTGAGTCTGTCAAATGCTTCAAAAGGCATATATATTTCGCCCCTAATCTCAAATTCATCTGGTATATCGGGAAAATCTGATAATGATTGAGGTATGGATGCAATTTGTTTTACATTTTCAGTAACATCATCACCTTTTGACCCGTCGCCTCTGGTTAAAGCTCTAAATAATTTTCCGTTTTTGTAAGTAAGACATATAGCCGTTCCATCAAATTTTAATTCACAAGAATAATTGAAAATCTGACTTGTTCCTTTTCCAACCCTTTCATCAAAAGCTCTAAGCTCTTCCATATTATATGTATTTGAAAGGGAAAGCATAGGATACTTGTGGGCATATTGTGCAAATGACTCTTGTTTTGAACTTGCATTCTCCCCAGAGCTAAACAAATCACTGCCAACTGTTTGGGTAGGTGAATCCGGTAATGCAAATTGGGGAAACAATTTTTCGAGTTGAGTGAGATCCTGCAAAAGAATATCATACTCAAAATCTGTGATTGTAGGAGAATTGAGAACATAATAGTTATTATTATGCTCTTTAATCTGTGCAGTTAGCAACTCTATTCTTTGTTTCGCCTCTTTTTTATTCACTTTAGCCAAAATTTATCTCACAAAAATACCAATTATTTTAATAAAATTGATAATTTTGCAACCCGAATAATTACAAGAAAAAGAAAATGAAAAAATCAATTGTTATTCTTACAGGTGGTGGTCCTGCACCAGGAATGAATACCGTAGTTGGTAGCATTGCAAAGACTTTTTTAGCTAAGGATTTCAGAGTTCTAGGTTTACATGGTGGTTACAAAGGTTTGTTCTCACCAAATCCCAATTATTGTGAGTTGGATTTTGTTTGTGCAGATTCAATTTTCAATAGAGGTGGTTCATATTTGATGATGAGCCGTTACAAACCTACCAACGAAGATTTTGAGGTAAACTTTAACTTGGATTTCTTTAAAGACAATAATATCGAACTATTGGTAACAGTAGGTGGTGATGATACTGCTTCTACAGCTAATAGAATTGCTAAATTCTTGGCTGCAAAAAATTATCCTATTGCCAACATTCACGTTCCAAAAACTATTGACAATGACCTTCCTC
>CALCUQ010000141.1 GCA_937906795.1 uncultured Bacteroidales bacterium
CATGAGATGCACCAATTTTTACATTTAAGCGTGGATAACCGATGGAGTTACGAATCTGTTCATAAGCACGTCCTGATGCAAACATTGCAAAAGAAGATGCAAACTTTCCGGCTGTAGAAGCCACTCCGGTAGTTCTGTTAATGTATTTGCCCAAACCTTGAGGTTTACCTGTTACAAAATACACGGGTCTGCCTTTTCCGGGGCCCCATCCATAATCAACTGTATCTTTATTGGGGAATCTGAAACCTGCATGATCCCTGTCATCGGCAATCTGATTGTACATCTCCTTATCAGCTGGATTCATTTTGTTCAGCCAATC
This sequence comes from uncultured Bacteroidales bacterium, assembly GCA_937906795.1. Taxonomy (GTDB): domain Bacteria; phylum Bacteroidota; class Bacteroidia; order Bacteroidales; family UBA932; genus Egerieousia. Next base: position 320 of record CALCUQ010000141.1, read on the forward strand.
CAATCCCCATCTTATCTCATCAAGAATATCAGCAACACCATTGGCACCAATTCTTCCATCTGCACCATATCTGTCTTTAAAAACAGACTTGTCTTCCTGCTCATAATAAGCAAACATCATGTGATATGTAGCAGTAGCGGAAGTAGTCTGATACTGAAGATAATCAGTTGCATCGTGCCATCCGCCCCTTACATCTATATGCTGACCGCTTTTTGTAGGATGGTCAACAATATAACCATCGTGCTGGTGACACAATTCATTTGTGTATGGATTGTCGCCACATCTTTGCTGTCTCATATACACAAGCATAAAGTCACTCAATCCATCATAAGCGCTTGCACTAATCTTAAAGTTTGGAGACTTTACCCCATTACACACTATGTAATACCCACCCTCTTTTTTAAAGTCAGAGAAATTTAATCTGAATGCAGATTTCATATTCCATTTTGCGCCACTGCCCTCTTTGGTTTTGCCAGTAAACACTATCTCATTGGTAGAAGCATCACATACATTAAAATCAGAAGCCTCAACCTGCTCCGTAGAGATAAATACTGCTACTTTTATATCATTAGGCAAATATCCAACTGTATTGACCCTCACCCAACTTTGGGCATGGGCTACTATAGAAATAATCAGTGCTGTACAAACAAATAAAAACCTTTTCATAACTTGGGGATTTTACAATTAGGCAAAATTACAAAAATTATCGTAGGAACACAAAAAGAGAGTGACCTTTAGGTCACCCTCTCATCCAATTTATAAAAGTTCTATCTTATTATTTAGTAGCCTCAGCCTTTTTTTCTTGAGCCTGATATCCCATTTTCAAAAGCTCGTTTGCCAATACTTGTTTACTTGTTTTGGCAGGATCATACTTCAACCAGATATATTTTTCATCAAGGCTGACTTTCATATCCTTTACCCCTTTTACATATGGTAGAGCAGCCTCAACTTTCTTTTGACAGTCAGCACAATGCAAATCAACAGTAAAAATAACCTCAGCTACCTCTTTCTTTGCTTTCTCTTTTTTGTTCTGAGCATCTGCTGTAAATGCAAAAGCTGTTACCATAACAACCATTGCCAATAAAAATTTAATTGTTCTCATAACTGAATATTTTTATAAGTGTTTGTTATATTATTTTTTCCACAAAGTAAGTCTCATACCAACATAGAACATTCTACCCATTAGAGGGCCCCACACCATAGATGCATTGAATTGCGAATTATACGGGTCCTTTGCATAGATGATAGGATTCTCCTGTTTGTAATTTGTTATATTTTCCACACCGGCATACAAATCCAGCAATTTGAATTTCTTTGTTATCTGGAAATACAACATAGGGTAAATTTCGCTTTTTGTTGTCCCTTTATAAAAAGGATCATCCAATTTTGACATAAACTCAGGCAACTCACTTGGTCCGTTCAATTGTGCAGTAAAATCAAATGTCCATTTGTTCATTCTTGTTGCATACTGCAAGTTTAGCACACCTTTGTATTTGCTCACCAAT
>CALCUQ010000142.1 GCA_937906795.1 uncultured Bacteroidales bacterium
TCCAACTTTTTTATTTTGATAATTTTTACCAACTAATTGTCTTAAAAAGCTTTCCATTACTGGAAATACAGAATGCATATAAACCTGGAAGAATTGTGTTCTGCCAGAGAGTTCAATACAAAACTTAAAGAACTTGTAGAGCAGACATCTAGAACAATCCGTTAAGCTGTCCGTTAATAAGGTCTATGATGGTGCTCAAATGGTTGGGGTTGTCCTCAAATTTGAGCTCATCTACGTTTATTATCAGCTTTTTGCCATCTGAATAATTCTCTATCCATTGTTCGTAGCGCTGGTTGAGTCCTTGCAGGTAATCAATCCTTATAGAGGATTCGTAATCTCTGCCCCTTTTTTGAATCTGACTTACCAGATTGGGGATAGAAGATTTGAGATAGATAAGCAGATCAGGTGGCTTTACAAGAGAAATCATTAGAGAGAATAAAGATTTGTAGTTCTCAAAATCTCTTGTAGACATAAGTCCCATAGAGTGAAGATTGGCTGCAAAAATCTGTGCATCTTCATATATTGTACGGTCCTGGATTACATTTTCATTGGAATTCTGGATATCTACAATACCTTTAAAACGGGTGTTTAAAAAGTATATCTGAAGATTGAATGCCCATCTTTGCATGTCGTTATAAAAATCAGACAAATAAGGGTTATAGTCAACCTCTTCATATTGGGGTTTCCATCCAAAACTCTTGGAAAGCAATCTGGTTAGAGTTGTTTTTCCGCTACCTATGTTTCCTGCTACAGCTATATGCATAATCAATCTTTTTAGTTGAGCAAAAGTACAAAAAATTGCATAGAGTTTAGTATTTTTGTAGAGTTGAAACAGATGCCTTTTGAGCAAATGCAAAGGGCACAATAGAATAGCAGATAAATTATGATACAAGTTAAGACATTTTATTTGAACGATCTAAGAGAGTGCTGTTACGTATTGTACGATTCTACAAAAGAGTGTGTAATAGTTGACCCAGGTTTGCAAAACAGCAATGAGCAGGCAAGACTGGTAAAATTTATAGAGGAAAATTCGCTTAAGCCAGTAAAGTTACTGTGTACTCATGGCCATTTTGACCATATAATGGGAAACGCTTTTGTGAGTGAAAAATGGAACATCCCTACTTATATCCATAAAGAGGACATTGGACAGTTGGAGCGTGCGGTGCAGTATTGCCAGATGTTTGGGTTCTCAATAGAGCAACCCCCTGTAGACAATATAGTTGAGCTAAAAGATGGGGATGTTGTAACTTTTGGAGAATCAGAGCTTAAGGTGCTTCATACCCCAGGTCATACCAGAGGAGGAGTTTGTTTTTATAGTGCTCCCGACAAATTCATAATAACCGGAGATTCTCTTTTCCAGGGAAGTATAGGGCGAACAGATTTGCCAGGAGGAGATTATGATGCCCTAATGGAGAGTTTGCTTACAAAGGTCTGTAAGGTAGATCTTGACAGTAAGGTGTATCCTGGTCATGGTCCCGACACAACAATTGCACATGAACTTAATACTAATCCATTTTTAAGATACGAGTAATGAGAAAGATAGTTTTGGCTCTTTGCTGTATTGTAAGTTTTGCAACCATAGGCTGTGCCCAGTCAGAAACCTCAACTATGCCATTGAGTATAGATGAAAGTCAGCAGCGTCCTATTCAGAATGTGGTAATTCCCAAGTTGCCCCAACAGGCAGATTTTGCTGGCGAGAGGGTCCCTTTGGAGTATTTTGATGTAAGGGAGTCATTGCAGAGAGAAATGACAATAATAAACTACTGGCACGGTAGCCTTTCTTATATTGTACAATTGTCGGGAAGATATAAAGACTTGGTATGCAAAATATTAAAGGAAGAGGGTGTTCCAGAAGACTTTTTTTATCTGTGTGTTGCCGAGAGTTCTTTGCAACCTGTGACTTCTCCTGCAAATGCCAAAGGGTATTGGCAGTTTTTGCAAGGAACAGCAAAAGATTTTGGTTTGGAAGTTTCTGCTCAGGTTGATGAAAGATACAACTGGGAAAAATCTACCAGAGCGGCATGCAAGTATTTTAAAAAGGCATATCAGAAATATGGTAACTGGACATTGGCAGCGGCTTCGTATAATGTTGGAATGGCAAATATAGACAGTAGAATAGGCTATCAGTCAATTGATTACTACTATGATATGCAGCTTCCTATAGAAACGGCAAGGTATGTATACAGAGCAATAGCCTTTAAGATAATAATGAACAACCTGCCTGCGTACGGATTTAACATCTCGCAAGAAGACAAATATAAACCAATAAAGTACAAGGTGGTTGAGGTTAGTGGCCCTGTTGCAAACTGGAGTGAATTTGCAAGGGAGCACAATACCAACTTTAAGATGATAAAGATGTTTAATGAATGGATAAGGTCTAACCACCTTCATAATCCTAATTGCAAAACATACAAAGTTTGGGTACCTATAGAAAGGTAGTTTATGGACAAGATAGAAATAATAGGGGCTAAGGAGCATAATCTCAAGAATATAGATTTATCAATTCCCAGAAATCAGCTTGTTGTGGTAACCGGTCTTAGCGGGAGTGGAAAATCGTCTTTAGCTTTTGATACCATTTATGCCGAGGGGCAACGCAGATACATGGAAACTTTGTCTGCGTATGCAAGGCAGTTTATTGGCATATTGGAAAGGCCTGCTGTTGAATCAATTACAGGTTTGAGCCCTATTATTGCCATTGAGCAGAAAACTACAGGAAAGAATCCCCGTTCCACTGTTGGTACAATAACAGAAATATATGATTTTCTCAGGCTTTTGTACGCAAGAGCTGCTATAGCCCATTCTCCTGCCACAGGCGAGCCAATGGTAAAATATTCCAATGAGCAGATTGTGCAGCTTATACTAAATGAGTATTGTGGCAAGAAATGTATTGTGCTTGCACCGTTGGTTCAGGGGCGTAAGGGTCATTATAAGGAGTTGTTTGAGGGGCTTATAAAAAAAGGGTATCAGCAAGTGAGGATTGACGGTCAGCTTGTAGACCTTGTTGAGGTTGAGCCTTTGGACAGATATAAGAACCACTTTATTGAACTGGTAATAGATAAGCTGGTACCATCTGAGCAGGATTATAAAAGAATCTATGATTCTGTGGATAAAGCAATGCAACAGGGGAAGGGAATACTTGCCATTCTGGATTACAGTGAGCCAGAGTCTCCATTAAGGTATTTCAGCAAGCATCTGATGTGTCCTGTAAGTGGAATATCATTTCCAGAGCCTGCTCCACATACGTTCAGTTTCAATTCACCTGTTGGGGCATGTCCAAAATGTAAAGGATTGGGTTACATATCAAAGATAGATTTGTCAAAGATTATCCCTAATCCGCAGAAATCCATCTTACAGGGAGGTATAGAGCCACTTGGCTCATATAAAGACAACAAATGGTTCCGCATACTGGAAAGTATGGCCAGGGTTCATGAATTTTCTTTGAATGAACCTATATGTAATTTGCCTGCAGAAACATTAAACAGCATAATCTATGGAACTGATGAGCTGTTTAGAGTTAATCTTGATGACGGAACACTCCTTGCTCCATTCCCTGGAATTGTTTCAAAGCTCGAGCAAAGCGAAAGTGCAGAAGAGGTCAGTTCAACTAAAGAGAGATTTATTGAGGAGTGTGTTTGTCCCGATTGCAATGGAACAAGGCTAAAGAAAGATGCCCTTTATTTTAAGATAGATGGAAAGGATATAGCTGAGGTTTCGCGTTTGGATATTGATAAGCTTGCAGAGTGGATAATTTCGCTTGAGGATAAAATGACTCCCAAGCAAAAACTTATTGCTCAGGATATTCTAAAGGAACTGAGCGACAGGTTAGGATTTTTGCAGGATGTGGGATTGAATTATCTCTCTTTATCCAGATCCACAAAAAGTTTGAGTGGTGGTGAAAGCCAGCGCATAAGGCTTGCAACCCAAATAGGCAGCAAACTTGTGAATGTGTTGTATATCCTTGACGAGCCAAGTATTGGACTTCATCAGAGAGATAACAGAAAACTGATAGATTCCCTTAAGAAACTCAGGGATGAGAGCAATTCTGTAATGGTGGTTGAGCACGATGAGGAGATGATGCGTGAATGTGACTATCTCATAGATCTGGGTCCGGCGGCCGGTGTAAATGGGGGAGAGCTGCTTTATAGCGGAACACCCCAGAAGCTGATGGATATGTCGGTGAGCTCAATTAAGAAAATGGGCAGCCTTACTGCAGAGTACCTTAGGGGCTTGAAAAAGATAGAGGTGCCATCTGAGCGCAGAAAAGGAAATGGCAAATATATGGAACTCTTTGGAGCAACAGGAAACAACCTTAAAGGGGTGGATTTAAGAATACCTCTTGGATGTTTTGTGGGTATTAGCGGCGTGAGTGGAAGTGGCAAATCTACCCTTATAAATGAAACACTTATGCCTATACTCAGCAAGCATTTCTACAGATCTGTGGCCAATCCTTTGCCTTATAGGGAAATCAAGGGAATAGAGAATGTGGATAAGCTTATTGTGGTAGATCAAAGTCCAATAGGGAGAACCCCACGCAGTAACCCTGCAACATATACAAATGTTTTTGGCGATATAAGGAAACTTTTTGAAAATACTCCCGATGCAAAAGTAAGGGGCTTTAAGGCGGGAAGGTTTTCCTTTAATGTTAAAGGGGGAAGGTGTGAAACATGTAAGGGTGCTGGAGTTGAGACCATTGAGATGAATTTTTTGCCAAATGTATATGTGCATTGCAAAGAGTGTAATGGCAAAAGATATAATTCAGAGACTCTGGCTGTAAAATATAAAGGTAAGAGTATAAACGATATACTTGAAATGACAATAGACCAGGCTGTGGAATTTTTTGAGCCTGTTCCTTCTATATATCAGAAGATAAAGACATTAAGTGATGTTGGTCTTGGGTATATAAAATTAGGACAACCCTCTACTACTTTGAGTGGCGGAGAGAGCCAGAGGGTAAAACTTGCAACTGAACTCTCTAAAAAAGGGACAGGTAACAGTATATACCTTTTGGATGAGCCAACCACAGGATTGCATTTTGAGGATATAAAGATCTTGCTTGGGGTGTTGCACAAGATTGTGGAACAAGGAAATACGGTTGTAGTTATAGAACACAATCTTGATGTCCTTAAATCTGTGGATTATCTAATTGATATGGGACCTCAGGGTGGGTCGGCCGGCGGCCGTATAGTGGCACAAGGAACTCCCCACGATATTGCATGCAATCCAGACTCTGTTACCGGAGAGTTCCTAAAGCCTCTATTGTAGTTCTCTAATATTTGAATGAGCTGTTCCCAATAAACTCTCTGAGTACAGATGTTGGTGGGATAGCTGATTGTTCCTGAGAATTCAATTCTACTGTATATGACAGGAATTTAAGCAGTCTCAAACTTTCTGCGTATACAGGAGATGTTGGGGAGATCCTTCTTAATAGTGGCTCTGCATAGTGTTTAAGCAGAGGCAGTTCATATAGCAGAGAGGAGTTGAACATTGCATCAGCATTTTCCTGGAATGGGAAAATGTTGTTGTATTCTCCACGTCTTACACTTGCCCATCTTTGAATGGTCTGTTCTGCAGAGGTGCCTCTAAAGTTGTTGTCCCTTACCATTCTTCTAAGCAGTCGGTTGTCTGATGTAGAGATATAGTTATTCTCGTCAATTGAAAGTGATGTTAGGGCAGATGCGTATACAAGGAATTTTTTATCCCTTTCAATGGAGGCTGTAAGTTGTGGATTAAGTGCATGTATACCCTCCATTATAAGGATATCATTCTCTTGAAGTTTGATTTTGGTTCCGTCAAAATATCTTGCTCCTTTTGCGAAATCAAATTTTGGCAACAGAATTTCTTCTCCATTGAACAATTGTGTCAATTGATTGTTAAGAAATTTAAGGTCCATTGCACCAAGACATTCAAAATCGTAATTGCCGCTTTCATCTCTAGGGGTATTCTCGCGGTTTACAAAATAGTTGTCCATTTCTATAACCACAGGGTTAAGACCAAGAACTTTAAGGTGAAGCGAAATCCTCTTTGATGTAGTTGTTTTTCCGCTGCTCGATGGCCCTGCCAGCAATACCAGTTTTACATTGTGCCTGCGTTTGTAGATCTGGTCTGCAATTGCGGCATATTTCCTCTCATGCAATGCTTCTGCTATCTGAATAGCCTGAGAGCCGTATCCAAGTGTTATTGCTTTGTTGATAGTAGCTATATCCTGAGCTCCAATAATCTTGCACCAGTTTGCATTCTCTTTAAATACATTGAACAATTTTTCCTGGTATTTTACATTTGGCATATTGAATGGCATATTGCCCTCTGGAATCTGCAAATAGAATCCTTTATTGTATTTTTTTAGGTCAAATATGTTTATTGCTCCTGTGGAATGTAATTGAGGACCGTAGAATGTGTCTCCATAAGTGTCTATAAAATGTACAGTTACAAAGAATCGGCCAAGATCCTTGCATAATCTGGCTTTGTCATATTGATGGTGGCTAAGGAAAAGATTTACAGCATCCTGGTTGCAGAATTTATGCTTGACAATAGGGTAGTCTGCATCTATTATCTCCTGCATTTTCTTTTTTATGGCATATACCTGCTCCTCTGTTACATCCATAACATTATTTATCCTGTTTTCAATGGAGTCACTGGCTGTATCACTGCGTGGAATATCTGTTATTTCTGCGTATGAACCGTTTGGAAGTGAGTAGTCAATAACAAGTTGCTTGTTAGGGTACAGATC
>CALCUQ010000143.1 GCA_937906795.1 uncultured Bacteroidales bacterium
CCTTTCAACCTGTTTCTCTACACTTTTGCAGCTTTGCAGCGCGGATTTTTCAATCTCCTTGTTCAGAAGTACCTGCAGATATGCCTGGGCAACGGCTATGGAAATTTCATCTTTCAGTTTCTCCACATTTGTGCCGGCAATCTCCAGCTGCTTTATGTTGCTTTTTACTGTATTGTGCTTCCTCTTCCCCTCAAAAACAGGTACTGAAGCGGAAAGGCTCAATGATGTGCTTTGTGAGAGCTGGTTCTCTATGATCTCCAGGTCATTCAGGTTTACGGAACGGCCCCAGCTCATATTATGGCTCATTGAAGCATTGAGGGAGGGGATATAATCCATTTTTGCTGAAAGCAGGTTGTTCTCTGCCTGTCCAATGGCAATCATCTGCTGTTTCACCTGCAGGTTGTTCTCCCTGGCGTAGACTATGCACTCTGCCAAAGACCATTTCTGTTGGGAATGCAGGGTGGAGCAGAGCAGTACTGACAGCAGTAGGAGCGGTATGCGTTTAAAGTTCATCATAACGGAAATCTCTATGACAAAGTTATAAAATATTGCTGAAGGAGGGCAACTAAATCTTTAGCTGCCCTCCATAGCAATAACAAAAGTTGTTCCAACCTTGTTATGCCCTACAATGCAGCCGGTGCCGAGAGCATCTTACGGAACTGGTTGGCCAGATAGATCATTTTGGCAATTGAACCTATACATTCTGCAATGAAAGCCACAAGCTTTGCTGTGTTTTCATCTTTTCCTCCAAATACGGAACACGCCTCGGCTGTCCCTATCTCCATGAAATTTTTCATACAACCTCCCTTTTAAAATTTGTTCCATCCTCGTTTGAATCCATCTACAAATTCCTGGTGATACTCCATAATGAAGTCAAATGCTTTCTTTACGTAGCCCCAAAAATTCTCAAAACAGGCAACAGATACTCCTCCTCTCACAAATTGGAGTTCCTGAATACCGGCGCAAACAAATCCTTCGCTTTCCAATTTTTTCATAATCATAAAATTTTTAATCCCTACCGATAAGTGCTGCGTAGGTTACCACTTCTGAGCTGGCTCATTTTATTGTAACAACGTTGTCTGCAATTGAACTGCTTGTCTGTTTGTGGGAGATGAACACAATGGTTTTTCCCGCCTCCCTCAACTTTTCCATTGTATGTAGGATACATTGTTCACTGGCAGGGTCCAGGGAAGATGTCACCTCATCAAATATGAATATCCTCGGATTCTTGTATATGGCCCTGGCCATTGCAATTTTCTGCCTTTCTCCTCCCGACAGTCCTGCACCTCCCTCCCCGGCAATGGTGATGAGCCCCTGCGGGAATCTTCTGAGCATCTCTTCCATTCCCAGACTGATGCATATTCCAAGCACTTTGTCCATATCATACCCCTCTTTTTCCAAAGTTATGTTTTCCAGTATTGAAGAGTTGAATATATGTATCCCCTGTGATACGTATCCTATCATATCCCTCCATTTTGGCAGGCTGAACTGTGCAATGTTGGCCCCTCCGTAGCAGATCATTCCACTTTGGGGAACATAATCCCTGAGCAGCAGCCTGGCCAATGTGCTTTTGCCGCAGCCGCTCTCCCCCTTTATGAGGGTTATCTTCCCTTCCGGTATGGTTATGGAGATATCCTCTAGGAGCTGTTCCCTCCCCGGAAATCTGAACGCTACAGAGCGGATTTCCAGATCTCCCGACAATTC
>CALCUQ010000144.1 GCA_937906795.1 uncultured Bacteroidales bacterium
TCCAATTCCACTCTTTATTACAGGCATCCACTTCTGATGCACAGGACAATCATCATCCCAACCCCTATGCTCTATAACCCTGCATCCAAGATGCTGTCCATCATAATAGAACATTTTACCACACAAAGAGGTAAGTTCTCCATTTTCAATCTCACTCCTGTGTATGAGTTTTATAGCTTCCTGCGCTTGTACAGCTCCTATTACAGAGGCAACAACAGGAGTTGTTGGAACTCTTTGTGCTGCCACATCCCTTTTTATTGCATTGCTGCAGCTCATTTTCCTTGTCAGCTGCTGTAGAGAATCAGAAGCCAATGTACAAGCATAACAATTTTGCCCGGGAATGAACACTTTTGCAACACCCTCCAAAGCATTTATACCTCCATCAACCCAAGGAACATCTGCCCTTATACACAGTCTGTTAAGACAATATCTGGCCCACTTGTTATCCAAACATCCCACTACCACATCCATTTCTCTTATAACCCCCAACCCCACATTATAGCATATATTCCCATTAATTGTATCAACCTTAATATAAGGGTTAATATTTTGGATACTTCGCTTTGCTGCATCCACCTTTAACACCCCACCTGATGCATCCTCTGCGGTAAACAATACAGAACGGGTAAGGTTACTGTACTCAACCGTATCATAATCTACAATTACAATATGTCCTACCCCAAAAAGAGCCAGATTTTTAAGCACCTCATTGCCCAACGCGCCACAACCTACTACCATAACAGAGGCTTTCTCCATTTTACTTTTCTTGAACCAGGACAATGCAGGAAAAATATCATTTCCCCATTTGCTCTCACTCATTATAACAAAACACAATTAGGCATTTACAAATATAATCATTTATAATTTCATATTTTAAATTAAAAGACCTAATTTTTACACCTTATTAACAAAATCTTAATTTGCATAAATCAAGAAAAAATGCGAATATTGTTATAATAATTAAGGGTAAAAGGATGAGAAAGCTTTTTCTTTGTATAATACTTTTATTTTCAATACAATACACTATAAATGCTCAGGAATTGAGGATTATTGGTTACTCAAAAACCAAAAATCCTGTTTTAGGCAAAAGCAAAGCCAAAACCAGCAAGCATAGTGCAATTATTGATTTATATACCAATGAAAAAGGATTTTCTTTCACAATTGGAACAACTCCGGTTGAGGCACAGCAGGGAGATGAATTTATCACTTTGACACTTCCTCACAAAACAAGCCACTTTACCATTAAACATCCCGAATATGGGCAGTACACCTGGAAAGTTCCTTCTGATGTACTAAAGAAAAAACACCATTACAAGGCTACAATATTTACAGACAGTCCAACCAAAGAATTTAAAATAACAAAACAGTGGGCGGTACTTAATATACAACCCTCAAGGGCTATTGTTACAATAGACAGTACCTTAATACGCACCAGTACTGGAGAAATACAAGTGTACCTGCCCATAGGGAAACACATTATTAACATTCAGTCTCCTTTTCACAACTCATACACTGGTGAATTTGAATTGACAGATTCTATAAGATATGAGCAGAAATTTTATCTGGAGCCCATATATTCTTATCTTACAGTAAGTATTCCCCTTAAGGATGCTGAAATCTACCTCAACAAAGAATTGCTTGGAAGAGAAAATGTATCGAGCAGCAAACTCCTTCCCGGAAAATATGAACTTACTGTAAAAAAAGGTAAATCAATAATTTATCGGGAAGAAATAACTCTGGAAACTGCAGAAAGGAAACATGTGGATATTGCCTCAGTGGCAGATTACTCAAGTAACAATGCATATAAATCTTACGATTCTTTAAATTTAAAGGGTGCTCAAATTGACTCTTTGCAAATTAAAGCATTTGATGCAGACACTCAAATATGGGTAAACCGTGAAAAAGTTGCAAACGGGTCTTGGAGCCAGATGGTACCGGAAGGATTTTATGCAATCAGTACCAGGAAAGGTGATAAAGAGAGTGCAACCCAATATGTTTATGTTGGAGATGGAACTAAAAACAAATACAGTTTAGCCTCTCCAAGCAATAATTACGGATGGATAAACATTTCATGTAATATAATTGATGCCAATGTGTATCTGAACAATAAATATGTTGGGAAAACGCCTTGTATTATAGAGTCTCTCCCTATAGATAAAACCTACATTGTAAAAGTGGTAAAACAGGGATATTCTTCTGTTCACAAAGAGATAAAGTTAAAGGGTAATGATATTGTAAATGTTTCACTTGAATTAAAAAAGGTCAAAAATGGAAAATAAGACAGAAATATTGTTAGAGGAGGCTAAGCAGAAATTTAACGGATACTCCACATTATACTCATTTTACCTGATGAATCTTTGCATTAAGGCAGAGGCAGTAGCTCTGCTTTCAGCCACAATTGAGCATGCAGGTGAAAGTTTCAATATTGAGGATGTTGCATCTGTTTCACTCGCCGACGACTACACTTTTAGAATAAAGCCAAAGTCTGCCAGTTATGTCTTTCCAATAAGCAAAGCTTTTCAAAAGGACCATCCTGAATTTGAGATGGAACATAAAATGGAAAAAGACTTGTTTGATGACCAGGAACAGACAGTTATATATTACAAAATGCCCAAAGTAAATGATGACAGATACAAAGTCTGCACAGACTATATAAATGCAAGATCTGAAGCTGTTTTAGCCAAACTTGACGCCACTATGGCATTCTATACTACAAAAATAACAGCATCCTTATCATCTAAAGGGGTAGAACAGCTGGAAATGGCAAAAAGCCAGTTGCAGGAATATTATGACTTCTACAAGAATTATTGCCTAAAGCAAAAAGATGAAAAAATTAAAGAAGTTGAGCAAGCTCACAATGAGTTCATAGCACAGGAGCAAACCAAAGCACAAGCAGATTTGGAAAAATCTGCAGCCGAGAACACTCAGGCCTCAACAAGCTTTAGAATTGGCGAAAATCAGGAATAATTTATTTCCCGGTTGTATTTTCTGTATGACCGGGAAAAGTTATTGAGATATTTCCACCATAAGCACACATTGTCTTACAATTATCCATCAATGCAGGCATATTTGTTATAAGCTCTTTCCCGCCAGGGGCCCATGGAGCTACAACAACAGGAATACATGGCATTGGGGTAAGCACACCCATTGCTGCAGATGTGGCCGACGCAACTGTTGGATTGGACATAGACCTGCACATACCAAATGGCATAATATTTACCAATGGCACAAAATCCATAATAGTAGCCTTTGGTTTTCCCTGAATCTTAGGTCTTGTTGGTACAATTACAGATAAAGTAGACGGGGTCATTCCAAAACTGCACTTTAACATAGCCCCCATGCATACATATTTCTTTGCCATACAATACTTTCCCTATTTATTTTGTTTTTCAGTTTTAGGAGCTTGTTGTTCCTTTAGTTTCTCAGTTAGTTTTCCACTTGCAGGTGCCCCAGGAACTGCAATACCCTCAGATGTACAAGGTGATTTGAACGAAGTTTTCACTTTCAGATTCTTGACATCTACATCACCCGCATCAACATCTGACTTGAACACACTCTTGCCGTAAATTGTTGTTGCTCCATACAACTGTGTTTTTCCACCTTGCAGAGCAACATCCCCACCAGACAGCTGTACAACTCCTTTGGCCTGCTGCAACTCCATGGTCTTTTCTGCAAAAGCACCAATCTCATCAGATGATATCTGCACTAATTTACTCTTTGTCTTCTCATCCTTAGAGCCAATGAACATTTTATCTGACAACAACAACATACTGCTTGCAGCGGCAATTGATTTGTCAGTCCCTTTTTCTTTATCCACATCTATTCCTTTTAATTCAATTGCTTTAGCATTAAGATCAAATTTACCCGTAGCTTTACCTGTTGTTTCTGTTAAAGAGACATCCACATTTTCTGTTCTTATTGATACAGTACCATTCCTGGTAAGTTCCTTCTCCTGCAGTTTATCATTCTTCATCTGGTAATCAACACTCTCAATTGCTACATTTTTGGAAACTATATGTACATCACCAACAGCAGAATAAGTACCACTACTAATATTGCCTTTACTGTCTTTCTTAATATTTGTTGCACTTACAGTTGCCAAATCAATAGTTTGAGCACTTACAGAAAATTTACTCTCTTTCAACAGTGAACTGTCATAATCATTCGCAGCAAAAGAAACATTCTTTGCCCTTACTTTTACTCCCGACAAATCATCTGTACGAATATTACCATCCCCATCAACAGATGTTATATCTATACATTCAGACCTTATATCCACTTTGTTCCCATTTGGATTTGTCTTATATTTGGACTTATAATCCTGGACCATTTTTTCTGTCTTTTCTAAAGCATCTTTCCTCCTGTTTGCCTCAGACAATTCAGACAATGTTGTAAAATAATGGCTCATAGCATCATATAACCCTGCAAACAACACTTTGAACTCTTCTTGTATCAACTCAATGTCATCATAGTTCCCGCGTGTTTCAAAGTCACTGGAATCATATGAATTATCATCAACCAGCTTGCCAATTTTCTTTGTTATATCATCTACATTGGATTTTGCTTTTCTAACCTTTTCCTTACAGTCACTAATCCTATCTTTTATCTGTTTTTCCCTCTTGTCGAGACTCTTTTTAAGAATATCACAAGATTTGGTTGCATCAATCACAATTGTAGAATCTGCAGCAAGATTGATACCACTTCCCATTGAGTATGTGTCCGATGGTAAAATACCAGCTCCACTCTCACTGTGTAATGTTATTTCATTTGCATGAGATATAATCTGGGATGTATTGAGCAAAACCTCATCTTTGCCATCAATACCAGGATCAACTGCTACAGAAATGATTTTTGAAGCTTTACTTGTTATACTTCCACCTATCTGAGGAGTAACACCAACTCCTTGTAATTGGATATCATTAGCCCTTATTGTTACATTTGAAGAGCCAGGAAGCAATACACCAGATTTATCCACATTTCCAATAATTACTTCTGGGGCAGATATAACTATCTTATTGTCATCCCTGAAATATTTACCACTAACATAATTATCGTCTATCTCCATCTTAATTGCACTCACCTGGTCCTTGCATTTTCTTATTTCCTCAAGATCCTTTTCAACAGATTTGGAAAATTTCTCCAATGCATCTTTCCACGCTTCAAATTGCTCAATATAGTATTTCATATCCAGATTTTTATATTACAATTGCCCTAATCTTACCTTTATTCTATCAACTGTATGCTCATCAAGTGTCCTTCCAGGAAGGAATTGTCCGTTATTACCAATCCTAAGAGTCTTGTTCGCCTCCTTAGAGAATAAAATATCACCAGTGTCCAGTCTGGACCAAACATACTGATCCTTTGCACCAGTTAATCCCTGACGTCCCCATACACCTTTATTTCCAAAGAAATCTTTTACTCCTCCCCAAATCTTCTCCCCTGTCGATTCTTCCACAGGAGCTACTGGATTTTGCTGCCCCTGTCTATCGTATTCAATGCAATTGATAAATGCATTCCAATTTTCAGCATCCTCCACATTAAGATTTATATCCACAACCCTTGGATCCGCCACATTAAAACGTATCTTCATAATTTGTTTGACATTAATGTCATTTAACATTTTATGAATAAATTTCCGTTTCATCATTTTCTTTTGCTGGTCTTCATAATGAGCTATTTCAGCTGAATCATAAACATCATCATTTGATCTGCCATCAACAAAAAATTGGTTTAAACCATATATATCACACACTTGATTAAATGCAGCTGTTTTTATAGCAACACTCAAATCTCCCAATTTATCTTCAATACTTTCCTTTATTTTATTTTTTATTGTACCCTGTATAGACTTGAACAATAATTTTGCTTCTGTATCGTAGTGTATTTGCTTTAGATACAATTGATAAGCTGCTTGGTCACTTGGAGTCACTTTTGGATGAACATCAACATATTGTCCATTAGCATTCCTTGCATTAGCAATAATACCGTTTTTAATGTTGGTTATACTTTCAGCTTCAGTCTCATAAATCCTATTCTGTTCGTTGGTATAATGCTCTTTAAAATGAGTAAGCATTCTTTGCATATCTTCATAAGCAGTATACGCAGCAGTATACGCAGCATCTGCGTAAGCCTGAAGTTTCATAAAAGTGTCTGTAATTTTTGTTTCATATTTCAGGTCTCCCTCCCCAGCACTAAAGTAATCCCTTGCAAACGCTTTTGCCTTCCCCGACAAACCTTCATTCCTTAGCAGTTGTTGTTTTATAAAGGAAGTTTTGCCTTTACCCGCCTCAAAACACATATATCTGTAGGATTTGATAAGCATGGTACCACCAATTGGGCGTATAAGTGTCTCAAGAGCAGACCTTAACAGCGACAAATCAATAATATTGTTTTTAATTAAGGTTCCTATCTGACCTCCAATATATGCCGGCACACCAACTGCATTGAGTTGCTCATCATTCCACAATCTGAATTTTGAGTTTATATTTGTTCCAGATTTTAACGTAAGTTCATTTCGGGCTTCTATAGCAACATTTTTTCCTGTAATTCTTATATCTCCATTAGGTGCATTTATAACAATTCCAGTCATTGCATTCATTCTTATATCACCGTATGGAGATTTAAGGTCAATGCTCCTGTCATTTGAGGACATGCTTATAGAGTAGAACCCATAATCATCGGTAAGCTCTATTCCACCTTTACCTTTCTTGTCTACTGGTTGGGGAACCGGATATACACCAAATGAATTAAGGACACCCTTTATAGGGGCTATTTTACCAAATACAGACATTCCTGCGCCATAGTCTTTAAAAACAATTCTATGACCATTTTTGGAAACTATTGCCCTCTCAGCATTTCCCCATTGGTTTTTGGATGGTTTGTGATTGATATTGTATAAAGACCCCATTACATACGGCATATCAATATTCCCCGCCTGATAATTGACCATAACCTCATCCCCTTTTTCTGGCAAGAAAAAGAAACCACTGTCATCTGAAGCCATAGGTGACGATATCCTTATCCATGGAGAAGCATCACTAAGAGTTGTCTGCTTAACATCAACTTTATAATCAACAAATTGCCATGGATATTTTATCCTTACCCTCCCTATTCTCAGTGGGTCGTTGTTTGCAACAACAACAGCCACTTGAGCAGAAGACTCTTTAATCTGGTCAAAATCTGGCAAAGGAGGATATATTGAATCAGTGCCATACTCAACCGCTGATATTCTTATTGTTTCTGAAATGGTAGAGACTTCCTTTTTATTTGCATCCACCACTGTAGTTGGGTACAGATACCCATCCATTCTGGTAACAATATAGGTTTTGGAATTGACAGATAATTTGGTACCTAAAGAATAAACATCGTATACCCCATTTGAATTTGCCTGCAACTCGATATGGATCTCAGATCTGGAAGCCGCCTCTGATTTTTCTTTACATTTCTGATAGAAACTATTATTGAGAATATTGTCAAAGTGACTGAATTGTCTGTAATATTTTTTTTCTGAATTATATTGGACATCAGATCCGACAACTTTTTCATCTTTCTCAAAATAAGTTTCATTGTAGGCATCGTTATTTTTATCGGTCAACACTTTACCCATAGAAGACATAATAACACCGCTGACACCTTGTATTATTGCAGCATCCACCAATGTAAACTGATTTACAACTCCCGACACACTTGCTACAGCAAATCTTTTAGGATCAACAAAATCATCCATGGTAACATAATTATCTTTTTTAATTTTTCCAGAATAATCATCAGAAGTAATCTGGGTATTGTAATACTTGCTGTTACCGTTTTCCTTGCTTGCCTCATTTGCATTAAAATTCTCTCCAATGTAGTTATGTGAAGCAGCTACATTATCATAATTGAATTTGAATGTTGTTGTTAGTGAATTCTTTGAATTGGAAATTGTTTTTGCTTCCTCACTCATTGATGTTGCTGCAACCCCAATATTCAGGACACCATCTTCAAAGTACAAAAACTCTCCACATCTGCCTGCAATTCTTTTAAGAAAATCATAAAAACTCTCATTATACTGCACACAATATGGTATAATATGATTGGCAATATGCTGAAGATTAGTCTTTATATATACATTCTTGTCTTTGCAGGCTGTTATATATTTATTGCTTGAAGAATCAACTTGCCACTCCACAATTGATCCTATAACATTCTCTTTGTTTATCCCGGTATCACTTAATGGGACCAGTGTTTTTGCTGTGTATGCCTTACAATATTTTTCAAAAGTAAGATACTTGTCTGCACTATACGCTCTAAAAATATATTCTGCTGATTTTCCTGTTTCACAATTCTTCTGGATTCCCAATATATAATACTCTTTTGCTATAAAATTGGTATCATTTGCTGTTAAAGCATCTGTAGAAGACTGGCATAAAGATACTTTTGCATGCTCAAAAACTTTATCAACAAACAAACTCCCTTCTGATGTAATGCTAATATTTATAGTTATATCTCCTGGCTCAAAGACTTGCTTGTTAAACTTTATCTCATTTATATAGTACGATGCTGTATATTCCTTGTCAGCATTATTATTCTTTAATTTCAATGATAAATTAGAATGTTGTTCTCCTAATTTTAGTACCAGACACTTTGTTTTGTCTGTTGAATATTTATTGTCGTTAAAAGGAATTATCTGAATATAAAAGTTTTGTACTGCCATATAGATATAGTATTAGAGCTCTTAAGCAAACATAAAAAATTAAACTACTGGTTTATACTCAGTGTTTTATTATTTGTCACCCCCAAATATGTTATTGAGTTGACAAGAATTTTTACGCACATCTCCATCCCTCTTACATTCTGGGAAGTATTGTCCACCTCCCCAAAACTCTCACTTACTTGTACAATGTATCCATTTACCACCATTGCATCATAGTAATCCTCAAGAATCTTGTCCTTATCATATTTTGCATTAAACAAGAAAGTATAAGAAAACATATCTTCCTGCGCCAACTGTCTGTAAAATTCTTTTGTTTTGTTGTCGGGAAGAGACTTTACCACAATATCCAATGTGCCAATATTGGAAACGCCATATGGAATTCCATATGAGTTCCTCTTTCTGGAGCATTTGTAATTGAACTTCTGAATAGTAAAACAATCATGCTGCCTTACTATTACACCTTCTGTTATGTCTCCAAAAAAGAAAGCTCCCTTTAGCTGATTAGACAAATTCTCCAACATATTTATTCACCTTTTAGGTTTTTAAACAAAACTGTGTCAACCTCTATCTCCTCTGCATACAATTCTATTTTAAGCAACCTCTGGTACACTCCATCAATATTATATTCCTGCGCTATAAGAAAACAGTATGCATTCTCAAATTTTATAACCTTAACAGGTTGTTCTACATTTTTTTCTACAGAAGAGAGGTTGCATATAATTCTGCCATTATAGATACTTTTGTCTATATACCACTCATACAATCCCAGGTCTTCTTTACCTGGTGCAACAATTGAAAGTTCTATTGAACCGCACTGCACTGTAGAATCCGGAATACGCCCATTATGCCCTCTCTCAAATTTATAGCTCATCTGAGTAACAAGATACTCTTTGTTGTATATTTCGCTACAATTATCACCCAACTGTAACTTAGTCAATAATAGGGACATACCTGATCAATTTAAAATTAAACTTATATAAAAATAAAAGGCTGACTCCCATTTATTGAGGCCAGCCTCTTAATTAAGTTAGAATACTATCTCCAAGGGTTGACAAACTCAACAGGGCCATTTTTAAGTTCTTGACAAACAATGTCAATCTCTTCAAAGTGTCCTTTACCGTCTTCCCATTTTTCTACATAGTGAACACAATAGCAACCAACGCCATTAAGTTCTTTCATTGTAGAACCATCTATAGTATTGTAGAATGTAATCTTTACATCTCTTGGATCGTTAGGAGAAATCATCCATTGCAACAATTGGTTGTTACCATCGTTCAACGCTTTTACTCTTACGGTGATTCTACCTCCACGAGGAATACCAGAAATCTGACCTTCTCTATCAACCTCTTGATTAAATTTATAATCAATCATTAGCACTTCACGTACTTCAAAGTCTGCTACAGCTAATTGTACTGGGGTTAAATTCTCTGCCATATCATTATATTCTTTTAATTACACATTTAGTTTATCAATTATGCCCAGTCATTTTCATATACTACTGAACCAAACTCTATTTTCTGACATGAGATAACAAACTCCTCATAATGGCCTACTTTATCTTCCCATTTTTCGTCAAAGTTAATGCAATATCCATTAGTAAACTTAATGGTTTTCATTACTTTGCCTGTTTTAGTCTCCATAAATGTAATAACACCGTTCTTAGGAAGATTACGCTCAACCATCCATGCAAGTATATCTGGAGTACCGTCATTCATTGCTTTTACCCTAACAGTGATTTTTCCACCTCTAGGAATTCCTGCCATTTGCCCCTCAACATCTGTTGACTGGTCAAACTCATAGGTTACCATCATAACTTCACGCTCTTTGTAACCGTCTATTTCAATTTTCACAGGGGTCTTTGCCATAATATATAATATTTTAAATTATACAATCTTTTAATATTTATGCCATTTGAGCATCTTTATCCTTCTTGTCCGCAGATACTTTAATCACAAAGTTCTTTGCAGAATAGAATGGAGTAAGGCTTATATCACAAGTGATACGTTTTGTAACAGGATCTTGTGTTGGCTCTTTAATCTCATAATTTTGGAATAGGTTTCCATAACCTTTGTACTCATTAAGGAAAGCCTGGATTTTTGCTTTAAGATTCTTAGGTGAGTTGTATGGATCCCAGTTCTCAAGAGCAACCTCGTGAACAAAGTTCATAAGCACTTTCTTAACCCAATCAAATACTCTAACAATAGGGTACTCCTTCATTGCAGTATTGTCTCCACTATAAAGAGTTGTATTGTTGAATGCCATTACTCTACCCTCTGAATAAACCATAGGAATAACCTGATTATCCATTAGTGAAGCAATCTCTGATTTCAACAAATCCAATTTAACACCACTTACACCATCCAAAGTACCATATTTCTTTCCACCGGCACCTTGTGCCATATTAGCACTTTCGTCATAAAGTTTACCTGCCAAAGCACCAGAGGCAGCAATATAGAACGCAGCATTATCCTTTTCATCTTCAGACAATTTCTCGGCATCTCTACCAACCAACCAGTTAGCTGTCATAATAACGTTCTGAAGCTCTACATCGCTATCTTTATAACCCTCTGTATTGGCAAACAAATCATCAAATGAGTACTCATCTGCATGGTCAGTAATCAACATAACTTTGTATTTGAATGCCATTTTAGCCCATTGAAGCAAAGAAGCCTTATCTTGGAATACACTGCCAGGGACAACCATAAGGCTATAACAATCCTTTAAGCTCAAACGGTCAAAACCATTTCTAAGGATAGTATCAACCTCTTGTGCAAAACCTGAATCGGCATCTGCAATATCATCTTTGTAAACATTGATAACACGCAAATTTTTAACTTTCTCAGTATTTGCAGTTTTAAAGAATGAGTCCAAAGAACGGTAAGAACGCTCAAGATTTGCAGTTGCAAACAAAGCATCAGTAATACCTTGGCTTAAAACACCGGTAAACTTATCCTCTTTCTCTTTACAAGAATCAACATAACCAGTAGCACTGCTATGATCCTCGTTAAGAATTTCCAACCATCCTTTAATATCATTTATCAAAGTCTCACGTTTATCCTTAAATCTTTTATCTGTTAGAAAAACAGCTTTAACTGCCTTCTTAGCAGGATTCAAGTTATCTGCATCCGGCATAAAGCCTCTAACTGCATTAAAACCGCCATAAGCGCTCAATAACTTTGAAGTGTCTTTAGACACAGCAGCACCACTTTCAGTTGCCTGTACTGCTACATTTGCTTTTTGTAATTCTGTATCAGCCATTTTTCCTTATTTTTTAGTTCCTTCCAATTCTTCAAGCATTGCTTGTAACATTTCTTTTAACTCTTCCTTAGCAGAAGCATCTTTTAGAATATCTCTAAGTTTGCGGTTTTGCTCAATACTCTTGCGAATCTTGGCATTAGTATCAATTTTTTGTTTTACTCCCGACAAGAATTTGCTGTTTGAAACCAAACGGCCCTTTCCGCCTTGAGCCTCAAAATCACGCAACTCATTAAACTC